>JADFYH010000030.1 GCA_015233135.1 Deltaproteobacteria bacterium | reverse complement strand
AGATCCGTCGCTATTTTTTAGAGGAAAAAGTGGGTCCCTATCCTTGCGAACCACCGGGTCCCTATCATGCGTACAGGTGGGGCCCTATCATGCGAACTCCAGGCTCCCTGTCATGCGCGCTGACAATGATGGGGCAATCAACTTGGAACCTACACAAACTTGTGATGTGGGGGTTACTTTCAGACCTACTTCTGCAGGCGCAAAAACTGCGGCAGTGCGTGTTACAAGTAACGCGGGAGGTACCGCCGGAAATATTGTCTCGACGGCTATTTCAGGCACCGGTGTGGACCCCACTGCCCCCGATTTTGATTTGGCACTTTCTTCCGCGGCAAGTATTACGCTGGATCACAGTGCCACGAGCACAGTCAATTTGACGGTAAATCGTCGCAATGGATTTGCGGGAGATGTGGTGGTGACAATTAGTAGTACCGATCCTGGAATTACGGCAGATACCCTTACTATTCCCGCTTCTGCAACTACGGGGGTGTTAACGCTTCACACCAATAGCAGCATTGTTGCAAACACCTATGTCGTGAACATCATTGGAACCAGCGGTGGCTTAAGCCATGCAGTCACCCTGAGTGTGGGAGTCAATGCGGATGTAACTCCTATCCCTCCTCCTTCAGGTAGCGGCGGTGGTGGATGTTCCTTGGGTGAGGCGTCTTCTTCCTTTGGCCTACTTTTCTGGATGTTTGGCCTGGTTTCGATGTGGGCCTTGCGGAGACGAAAATAAAAAGATGTAACTAGCGAATGTGATATGCAAAAACCCCTTCCCAACGGAAGGGGTTTTTTGTTACCTTGAATGAGCAGGTTAATAGATGGGGGTGTTATGAATACTTTAGAACAAGTTTATGATCATTTGAAAAGCATGCCAGAAGCTCTGGTGAAAGAAGTGTTAAAATTTGTCTATGTTTTGGAAAATAAGAAAAAAATTGTTAAGAGAGTTCCTGGTTCAGCTAAAAAAGATTTAATTAAAATTTCTGAGGATTTTGATGCTCCTCTGGAAGAATTTGAGAATTACCAATAATGTCCTATTTTCTTAATGTGCTTTTCTTTCACAGTAACGCCGCCTAACCCCCTCTTAACCCAAGAGGGGAAATTTCTATGTCTCCCCTTGCTTCGGACGAAAAATGGATGCTTCAAGCCTTGCAGCAAGCCCAGAAAGCCGCTCAGAAAAATGAAGTACCCATTGGAGCTATTGCCGTTTATCAAAATAAAATCATTGCGCGGGCCCATAATCTTCGGGAGTCAAAGCAAGATCCTTTGGGGCATGCAGAGATTTATCTGCTTTCAAAAGTAGCAAAAAAACTGGCTTGTTGGCGAATGAGTGGGGTGACCATTTATGTAACTCTGGAACCTTGCCTCATGTGCATGGGGGCGCTGATGCAGGCCCGAGTGGATCGCCTGGTGTTTGGCTGTCTGGATGCCAAAGCAGGGGCCTGTGGATCATTGTATGATTTTTCGAAAGATTTGAGACTCAATCATCGAATAGAAGTGAGATCAGGCGTGTTGCAAAAAGAATGTGTAGATTTGCTTTCTGGTTTTTTCAAGCAGTTGCGGCAAAGAAAAATGAATAGGTCTGGCCTAATGCGAAAAAATAAATCCTAAATAACCCGCAAATAGGCATCCAAATAGACTCAGAAAAATATACGAAAGGGCAGTGAACCATTGGCCCTGAAGCAGCAGCTGAAGATTTTCGTTATTAAAACTGGAGTAGGTGGTGAATCCGCCCAAAATACCTGTGCAGAAAAAGAGTTTGAGTGGCATAGAATCGTTGATAAAAAAACCCAGTAAAAAACTAATCAGAAACGAACCTGAAAAGTTGACCAAAAAGGTAGGCCAAGGGAAAGCAGAAGAATAAAACAAGGGAAGCAGCAGGCTGACCGCGTAACGCAAGCTTGAACCCAAAGCTCCCCCGGTGGAAACCAATAAAAAATTTTTAAGCATAGCAGAGTGCAGCATATGAAGAGCATCCAACAACTTCTAGAAAAAAATGAGGCCTGGGCAAAAAAATGCCGCCAAGAAGACCCTGCTTATTTTACAAAACTGTCTGAGCTGCAAAAACCCGATTATTTATGGATAGGTTGTTCCGATGCCCGTGTGCCAGCTAACACCATACTGGGGCTTGCTTCCGGTGAGGTATTTGTGCATCGCAATGTGGGAAATCAGGTGGTACATTCGGATATCAATTGTCTGTCGGTCATTCAATATGCGGTTGAATTTCTTCAGGTGAAAGACATTATTGTTTGCGGACATTATGGTTGTGGAGGGGTTTTGGGGGCCCTATCGGAGGCCCGATTTGGTTTAATAGACCACTGGCTTTGGCATATCAAAAATATTTATGCCCTGCATCGTGAGGAATTAGAGGCCATTCCCAACGAAATGGAACTCGCCAATCGCTTGTGCGAGCTCAATGTGCTGGAGCAAGTGAAGCATGTTTGTTCGACCAATGTGGTTCGAGATGCCTGGAGCGCAGGTCAGACGCTCAGTGTACATGGCTTTATTTATGATATTCACGATGGTTTGATTCGGGATCTGGGTTTGAATGTGACGAGTCTGGAAGATTTTGAGAGAAAAATAGGAAAATAAAAAGTCAGGTTACCCACGGCACAAGAAGTATTCCACTACCGTTGCTTCCTTCCGGATCTGGCGGGGTTCGCAGAGCTCCTTTGCGTGGGACCTGACGGGAAATTCTTTACGGGTTTTCATTTCTTGAATCAAGTAATGATTTTGCACTTGAGTTCCGGCCGGGACAAGATATAGGAGCCCTGTTCCATTTTGGAGAGATGGCCGAGTGGTTTAAGGCGCACGCCTGGAACGCGTGTGTATCTTAACGGGTACCGTGGGTTCGAATCCCACTCTCTCCGTAAAAAATCTAATGAATTGGGATTCGAAGGACGACCTGAGCGCGGGCCGATGAGGCCCGAGTAGAGCGAAGCGATGGGGGAGATGGGGGAGAAGGAATCCCACTCTCTCCGTAAAATACAGAAATTGGAAGGATGGCCGAGTGGCTGAAGGCGCTCGCCTCGAAAGCGAGTATACCTTAACGGGTATCGTGGGTTCAAATCCCACTCCTTCCGTGAGTTCAAAATGTCTTATCTAGTCCTAGCCCGAAAATATCGCCCCCAGAATTTTGACGAAGTGATTGGTCAGGATGCCGTTGTCACTACGCTCAAAAATGCCATTCAGGCGAGGCGTATCCATCAGGCCTATCTTTTTACGGGGGTACGCGGAACCGGTAAAACCTCGCTGGCTCGAATTTTTTCAAAGGCCCTCAATTGTGAACAAGGCCCCACAGCCAAGCCTTGTAACCACTGTTCCAATTGCAGACAGATTACCGAGGGCTCGGCCTTAGACGTTCGAGAAATCGATGGTGCTTCCAATACTTCGGTAGAAGATGTTCGAGAACTCCGTGAGGAGCTTAAGTATCTACCCGCTTCGGGACGCTACAAAATATTCATTATCGACGAAGTGCATATGTTGTCTACCTCTGCCTTCAATGCCCTGCTAAAAACTTTGGAAGAACCTCCCCCGCATGCCGTTTTTTTCATGGCAACCACCGAAGCACATAAAATTCCGGCCACCATCCTATCGCGTTGCCAGCGTTTTGACCTGCGACGGGTTTCTCTCGAAAAATTACAACAAATTTTGAAGACCATTTGTGAACTGGAAAAAGTGGAGTTCGAACCGGATGTGCTATTGTTGATTGCCCGTGAGGCCCAAGGTTCTATTCGGGATGCCCAGAGTCTGCTCGATCAAGCCATGGCCTATGCTTCTGGAAAATTGAAATGTAGCGATGTGGCGGAGATGCTGGGTTTGACAGATGCCTCTGTTCTGCAGGAGCTGACGCGAGTGCTGATTGCTCAAAATTTAACACGCGCGCTTGTCCTGTTGGATGAACTTTACGATCGGGGCCACGATTTAAAGCAATTCTGCATCCAATGGCTGGAGTTGATTAAAAATTTGTTACTCTACCGGGTGAGCAAGGATTTATCGGTGATCAAAGATTTAACCGAGTCGGAACAATTGTTCTTGAAGGAGCAGGCGGCTTTGTCCACTCCCCAGGTTTTGGATCTGATGTTTCAGATTTTGCATCAGGGAATTCAGGAGATGAGTCACAGTGAATTTCCAAAGATGATTTTGGAAGTTCTGTTGGTCCGACTGGCTTATGCCTCACAGTTTTTGGAGCTGACGCGTTGGATGGAATCGGGCGGTGATGTCACAGTGAACTCCTTACCTCACCCTGACCCTCTTCTCGAGGAGAGGGGAAAGTCGAATTCCCTTCTCCTAGGGGAGAAGGTGCCTGAAGGGCGGATGAGGGGAGAGCTCACGTTGCAAGGCTTTCTTACTTTTACCGAGCAAAAAAAACCTCAGGTCTCTTCTATTTTATCTCGAGCGATGAAGTTGGCATTGAAAGAATCTGAAATATTTGTGAAGGTGGAATCCAATTCGCACTGGTTGGAGTGGTTGAAAGAAAGAGAAGAAATTTTACAAAGTCTGGCGAAGGAATATTTCCAAAAAAAATTGAAGTTTGTGTTGAGTGATCAAGATTTGATGGGGCCTTTTGAGGAAGAATTAATTCTTCAGAGCCCTGTAAAAAAAGAAGTGCTCACCCAGCAAAGCAATGATCCTACAGTTTCTAAGGCAATGAATATTTTAAACGCAAAAATCGAGGAGGTCACTTCATGAACATCCAACAAATGATGAAGCAAGCCCAACAGCTTCAAAAACAAATGCTCAAACAACAAGAAGAACTTGCCACCAAAACCTACGAAGCCAGTAGTGGCGGCGGGATGGTGAATGTGGTGGTGAGCGGAAAAAATGAATTACTTTCCCTCAAGATTGAAAAAGAGGTGGTGAATCCTGAAGATGTGACAATGTTACAAGATCTCGTTTTAGCTGCCGTGAATGAAGCTATCCGCCGCTCCAAAGAAGCCGCCGAACAGGAGATGGGTGGGCTGATGGGAGGGATGAAAATCCCAGGCTTGTTTTAGACAAAATTGCATAAATTTATTTATGCAATTTTGTTCAGAGTTTTTAAAGATTAACACAGGATTTACTTTGTCTTCCTCCTTAGACCACCTCATTCAAGAACTCTCCAAACTCCCCGGTATCGGGGAAAAAACGGCCACGCGTCTGGCTTTTTTTGTTTTGCGCTCTCCCAAGGCTTATGCAGAAAAGCTGGCGGTTTCGCTGCGTGAAGTGGTCAATGAAATGTTTTTTTGTTCACTGTGCCAGAATTTCACCCAACAGGATCCTTGCGCGGTTTGTCGTGACCCCCATCGGGATGAGCAACTCCTGTTGGTGATTGAAGGGCCACAGGAGCTGCGTGTGATAGAGCAATCCAAAAATTATAAGGGCTACTACCACATTCTCCACGGGGCCATTTCACCCCTGGATCGCGTAGGCCCTGAAGATCTGAAGATTAAAGAATTACTGGGTCGGCTTTCGGATGGAAAAGTTCAGGAAGTCATTTTGGCGACGAACACTAATGTAGAAGGCGAGGCCACTGCACTCTATTTGACTAAAATCCTTAAGCCGTTGGGACTGAAAGTGAGCCGAATTGCCTCGGGGATCCCTGTGGGTGGAGACTTGGAATATATCGACAGCATGACCTTGTTTCGGGCGATTGAGGGTCGGCGTGTATTGTAAGATTTGGCAACTTCTTATTGAAATTAAAAAGAGCTCTGTATGACAAGAATTATGATTCAAGAAAATTGTGGGGGAAGTGCTTCTTTTGGTATTGAGATTCAGGAGAGGGATGAAAACCCTAGTAATCTAAATCGGCAAGAACAAGATGAATTGGTGTATGGAATGATCGATCATTACCGTGCGGCACGTTTAAATGATCTTCAAATTCGTGACAGAATGAGGTCTTTTATTATTAATGGGCACAATTATTCTATAGTAGGCCAAAGGGCTTGTGGTTTCACAACTCCTATTTGTAATTCTAATACGTTCCGATTAGTGGCAGCACAGGCTTCTTGCCCTTCTCCAGCAGTTCCACCCAGGCCTGGTCCTATGCAAACCACCCCTGTGGGTCAAGCAATCCAAGTGGGCACTGTGGGAGGAGTCGTTCAACGCAGTGCTTATCCCAGCATCTATTCAGCAGTTCTCAGGGAATATGATCGAAGAGTAAATGAAAGGCAAATTCCTATTCATTTAAACTCTTCAACAAATATTGATAATTACTATGTGGTGAGTGCAGCCGATGTCGACTTATTAAGCACCGCTCATTTTGAAGATAGAACTGCTTTTGTGCGTGGTCTTCTGGGGGCTATTCGAGAACATGTTTTAGTGCAAATTCGTCAGCACTTAGAGGGGGGGGTTAGAAGTGTAGATGATGTCATGGCGCAATACACTCCCGGGGCTTCTTTCATAGAAAATCTGGATCCAGACTGGGTGGGTAGAGTAAATTATTATCAAATTGTGGATGGGGCATTTTACACCTATCGGAACGCCAATGATCCGACCCTTGTGCCTTATCGCATTATCAGGGCTCAGGTTCGATGAACCGAATACTTCCCGACGTCGACACCTGTTCTCGAAACGCAGGACGGTTGTACTAGAGAGTCGCATTGCGTCAGTTTGGCGACTCGTCAGTATACCCTTGTCATTTGGCAGCAGGTTTTATAGGCCCAGCTACCTATGCAACGTTCCCAAAACCTGGAAAAACTCCAATCTCAATCTTTTGATCTTTTAGTCATCGGGGGTGGTGCTACCGGTGCTGGTATTGCCTTGGATGCGGCCACTCGTGGACTTTCTGTCGCCCTGGTCGAGCGAGATGATTTTGCTTCGGGCACTTCCAGTAAAAGTACCAAGCTCATTCACGGAGGCGTGCGCTATCTGGAACAGGCCGTAAAAGGCCTGGATAAGGGGCAGCTCAATCTGGTGAAAGATGCGTTGAAAGAACGCGCCATTCTCATTAAAAATGCCCCGCATCTTTCGCGACCTTTGGCCTTGCTGACTCCGCTCTACAAACCCTTTCAAAAATCCTATTTTAAAATTGGTCTCAAAATGTACGACTGGCTGGCCGGAAAGAGTAATCTGTTTCCCAGTCGTTCGGTGTCTGCCAAAGAGGCGCTGCGCATTTTTCCCATGCTCAAGAGCAAACACTTAAAAGGCGGCGTGATCTATGCGGATGGACAGTTTGATGATGCACGCATGAATGTGGCCATTGCCATGACAGCCTTGGAAGAAGGGGCAGTGGTGGTGAATTATGTGGAAGTGTTGGCCTTGATTCATGAGCAAGAGAAATTGGTGGGCGCGCAGTTGCAAGACCGCTTTTCCAAAAAGAAATTCGAGGTGCGGGCCAAGGTGATTATTAATGCCACCGGGCCTTTCGTAGATAAAGTTCGCAAGATGGATGATCCTCAGACCGAAGCTATCCTCAAGGCGAGTTCGGGCGTTCATATTATTCTAGATAAAAAATTCTCTCCACCGGATACGGGTTTACTCATCCCTAAAACAGAAGACGGCCGCGTGCTTTTTCTGCTCCCCTGGTTAGGGCACACCTTGGCGGGTACCACCGACAATCCGGCCAAAATTGTGGATGATCCCAAGGCCAGCGAAGAAGATATCCGCTATATCTTGCGACATCTGGAACTTTATTATGAACAACCCATCGCCCGAAAAGAAGTGCTTTCGGCCTGGTGCGGTTTGCGACCGCTCGTCTCCAATCCCAAAGCAGTAGATACGGCAAGGCTTTCACGCGATCACATTATTCAAATCTCCAAATCGGGCTTGTTGACTATTACGGGCGGCAAATGGACCACCTACCGCAAAATGGCCTTGGACGCGGTCAATCAGGCGGTTAAACTTGGAAAATTAAAAGAGGCAGGTGCTTCCAAAACCGAAACGACCAGGCTGGTAGGCGGCAGATTTTATAAAAATAGCCTTCGCCAGGAGTTGGCCGAGCAATATGGATTTACCGATACCGTAGCACATCATTTGTCGCTGGCCTATGGAGGTCGGGCTGCTGATGTGGCAATACTTGCAAAAATGGGCCACGAAACTTTGCTTGCCACCAATCATCCTTATCTGGAAGCGGAGGTGCTTTACGCCCTAAAAAATGAGATGGCCCAATGCGCCTTGGATGTTTTGGCACGTCGAACCCGCCTGGCTTTTTTGGATCATCAAGCGACCCTCATTGCCTTGCCGCGGGTCATTGAATTGATGGCAAAAGAACTTTCCTGGAGTGAAGCGAGGCAGGATGAAGAACGAAAAAATGTGTTGGAGTATTTGAGGTAGTATCAAAAATAAAAAGGAATTCCCTTATGAGAAACAAAACTCTACTTCTATCCCTTCTCTTGGTTTCCCTCTTGCCCGCCTGCGGTTTCGATAAACTTTTGAAGAAACTGGAAGAGCAAAAAAAAAATGCTCAAACTCTGACTCAAAACAACAATTTGAATTCCCTGACTCAAAAGCTGACAAACGAAGTGCAGAACACTTTAGAGAAACCTAAAGTACAAGAAAACCCTCGAGAAACCATTAATCAGATTATCAACTGCTATAACAACACTCAGCCTGCGATTGCAGTGACGGAGCACGATTATTTCAGCACCTTGCAAACCTCACAAAGTATTTGCAAATACAGTCGACGAATTCCCAGTCCCATCGAGTTGACTGCCCAGCTTTCTTCGATTTCCAGCCATCTGGGCCAAGGTTTTGGAGGCTACAATGGAAAGAAGGCGCTTGAGATCTGCAAGCAAAGCCTGACTCTCGCTGAAAAAAATCCTGGCAGCTATGCCACAGCAACCAGTTTTTTAAAGCCTTATGTAGAAACGCTGGAAGCTGTGGTGGCAGATTTGGAACTGGTGAAAAATTACTACTCTCAGCAAAATTATAAGGACGATGCCTGTGCACAGGGTAAGAAATTATTTGATGCTATCACCGGAAAACTCGATGTCATGCGAGGTAAAGAGATCGCCATTGCCCTGGAGATGGATAAAATCAAGCGCAGTCTGGATCTTACTGAATTGGCCGAGATGGAAAAAAGTGAGGGCCGAAAATTCGAATGGTATTACTTGAGCTTTACCATTCAGGCTGAAAATCTGCTGAAGACCCTGCACTTGGAACAAAATGGGAGATATAATGCAGCAGAGTATCAACGGGATTTCCCTGATTTTGAAAAGACCTTTCAGGGATTGACCCTCTATGTGAACTCTCATGCCGATGAAGAAAAAGTGAAGTCGATGTGGAGTCGTCTGGATAGGTCTTCGAATGGTCTTTATGCCCAGGCAAAAATACTGAACCGGGAAATGTCCACACAACAAAAGGTAAATGACACCCTACTGGATAATTTTATCCATGCCTACAACAGCTATATTGGGGATGTGAACAGCCAGGTGTTTGACCGATATTAGTGACAGACTAATCCCAAAAAAAAGAAGGGGGACACTATAAACCAAAATGATTTATGGCGGCCCCCTTCCTGCAACTATTCTGCAATTGATTCCTCACCCTCTCAAGCATAGGTATCTACACATCTCAGCAAACTATTGGTTTTATTGACTCTGCTGTTCCTCCCCTTAAGCTAAGGGGAGGTTAGGAGGGGTTATGGAAGATCTTGCTGAACTCAAAAATACTGTAATTTGCACGGTTTTCCATAACTCCCCCAACCCCCTCTTAGCTTAAGAGGGGGCAATACCAAAAGATGTGTAGATACCTATGCTCTCAAGAGAGAGGGGACTGGCGATTAAATATCAAAATAAAGCGAGAATTCGTAAGGAACTGGACGCAAGCGAACAGGATCCACTTCATTCTCGGTTTTATATTCCAACCATTTAGTGAGCAGATCTTCGGTAAACACATCGCCCTTTAACAAGTAGGCATTGTCTTCTCGTAAGGCATTCAAAGACTCTTCCAGGCTTCCAGGCATTTGAGGAACACTTCTTAATTCTTCAGAAGAAAGAGCATAAATATCCTTCTCCAGGGCCAAACCTGGATCAATCTTATTCGCAATACCATCGAGACCTGCCATACACAGGGCCGCGAAAGCCAGATAGCCATTGGCAGAAGGATCAGGAAAGCGCACTTCGATACGCTTTGCCTTGGGAGACGAAACAATGGGAATACGAATCGCCGCAGAACGGTTACGAGCGGAGTAAGCTAAATTGACGGGAGCCTCATAACCCGGCACCAGACGACGATAGGAGTTGGTGGTCGGATTGGTAAAGGCAGCCAGGGAACGGGAATGTTTCAAGATACCGCCAATGTAGTGCAAAGCCATCTCGGAAATACCGCCATATTTTTCACCCGCAAACAAGGGCGTAGAACCTTTCCAGATGGATTGATGGCAATGCATACCCGAACCATTGTCACCGAACAAAGGTTTGGGCATAAAGGTCACGGTCTTTCCGTAACGACGCGCAACATTTTTCACAATGTACTTAAACCACATTAAATTATCGGCGGTGGTGGTTAAGGTAGAAAATTTAAAATCGATTTCACATTGCCCACCGGTAGCCACTTCGTGATGCTGAGCTTCTACAATCATTCCCACCTTTTCCATTTCGAGACACATCTCAGCGCGAATATCCACCAGGGTATCCACAGGGGCTACGGGATAATATCCGCCCTTATTCTGAGGCAGGTAGCCTAGGTTGGTGGAACCATCGGGAAGGATTTCATTGCCGGAATTCCAGCGACCTTCCACGGAATCCACAAAATAAAAACCGGAATTGCAGGTTTGATCAAAACGCACTGAATCGAAGATGAAAAACTCGGCCTCGGGCCCGAAGTTGATACTATCCCCCACTCCAGAACTCTTCACATAGGCCTCTGCTTTTTTGGCCACGTAGCGGGGATCACGGCTATAAGGTTGCTTGGTGATGGGATCGACGATGTCGGCAATCACACTCAAGGTGGGAACTTTAGTGAAGGGATCCAGCACGGCGGTGTTTACATCTGGAATCATTCCCATGTCCGACGCGTTGATAGGCTGCCATCCGCGGATGGAAGATCCATCAAAGGCAAAACCATCGGTAAAGGTGGCCTCGGAAAATTGGGACATCGGACAAGTCCAGTGCTGCCAAGTTCCAATAAAATCGGTGAATTTGACGTCAATCATTGCGACCTTGTTTTCTTTGGCGAAGGCCACAACGTCTTTTGCTGTTTTAGCCATTTTTCTCTCTCCTTATTTAAATAGGTTCATTACTGAACAAAATTTTTTTGAAGCACCCGCGCATAGCAAAGTCTCCCCTGGCTGTCTAATTATTTCGTCACATCTTTAGCTGAATCCTAGTCCCCTCTCCCTTGACGGGAGAGGGTTAGGGAGAGGGTGAAACTTTGAGGCACACTCACAGCAAAGCACAGAGCAAAACACATACCAAAAGTGATTTTACCGTTCCATATAACATTTCAAGCACTTAGTATTTTTGAGCTAGAAAGAGACCTTGCGAGCTTTGCTCAAAAAATAATCGAGTGCTTAAAAAGAATCATTCAAGGGGGACCTGTTTGGAACGGAAGAAATCCTTGACTCTCCTCACTCCCCCCCGTTAGGAAAATTTGTCTATGTCGGACAAACAAAAAATCATCAAAACTCTCCGTTGTAAGAATCAAAAAATTATTGGTGTGCTTGCCAAGCTGATCAATACCATCAGCGGCCTCGGTGGAGATATCGGCAATGTTTCAACCGTGAGCCTGGGCGATTTCAATAACGTTCGAGATATCAGCGTCATGGTCGATGGCGAAGATCATTTGAATCGCATTGTCGAAGCTGTTAGGAAATTATCCGAGGTCGAACTCGAGGCAGTCATCGACGAGGTGTTGGAAATGCACCGCGGTGGAAAAATCATCCTTCTTCCCAAACATCCGGTCACCAGCATCGACGATTTACGCAAAGTCTACACCCCAGGAGTGGCCAGTGTTTGCCGTCTTATCAAAGAAGATCCTCGCCAGGCAGCACAATTTACCACCATCTCTAAAACCGTTGCCCTCATCACCAACGGAAGTCGCGTGCTGGGCCTGGGCAATTTGGGCCCTGTGCCGTCCATGCCGGTGATGGAAGGAAAGGCCGCGCTTTTTAATCAATTTTCAGGCCTGCACATGATCCCTATTTTGATGGATACTTTGGATGTGAAACGCTTTGTGGATGCCGTCGAAACCATTTCCTGTACCTTTTCTGCCATTCAGCTGGAAGACATTCGCGCACCCGACTGCTTTAAGATCGAAGAAGAACTCATTCGTCGCCTGAAAATTCCTGTCATGCACGATGACCAGCATGGAACCGCCACGGTTGCCCTGGCGGGTCTTATCAATTCCTGCCAACTGGCGGGCATCGACATCAAAAAAATAAAGGTGGGACAAGTCGGCTTGGGGGCGGCAGGTTCGGCCATTGCCCGCCTGATCATGAAATATACGGGAAACCCGGTTTACGGCACAGACTTAAGTCAGGACTGCATCGATCGTTTCAAAAGTTTTGGCGGTGAATATTGCAGCCTTGAGTATTTAATGAAAAATTGTCAGGCCGTCGTCGCCACCACAGGCATCGCCAACTTGATTAAGCCGGAAATGATACAAAAAAAACAGGTCATCCTGGCCCTCAGCAATCCCTTCCCGGAAATCTCCATCGCCGATGCCATCAACGCCGGCGCTGCCTTTGCCACTGATGGCAGCCGCGTCAACAATCTTCTGGGCTATCCCGGAATTTTTAAGGGGGCTCTCGATTCCAAGGCCACTCGCATCACCGATGAAATGTTCATCGCCGCCGTGGAAGCCATTGTCCAGCAAACCCCCGAAGGCGAAATCATTCCCGATGCCTTGGATATGACGGTGCATGCTGCGGTTTCCAAGGCCGTCGCCAAGGCGGCTGTCAAGGCTGGAGTGTGTATTAATTCTTGACGCCCAAGACCTCTGCCATTAACTGACTTCTTCAAAAAACTTCAGATGTTTATAACCTGTTTTCCTAGTTACTCGAAATTCCCCTCTCCCTTGAGAGGGGAGAGGGTGAGGGAGAGGGTGATATTGGATGCAACTTAAAATCCAATAGTACCCTCTCTCCAACTCTCTCCCCTCAAGGGAGAGAGGGCATAAATATTAAACTTATGTCTTCCAATGCCCAATCGATAGAACTCTTGAAACAGAAAAGTGCAGAAGCCGAACTGGGCGGAGGGAAGGCCCGCATCGAGGCCCAGCATAAGGCCAAGAAGCTCACCGCACGGGAACGCGTGGATTTTTTGCTCGACCCCGGCAGCTTTGTGGAACTCGATAAATTTGTGGCCCACCGTTGTACCGATTTCAACATGCAGGAAAAGAAAATTTTAGGGGATGGAGTCATTACTGGTTACGGCAATATTGACGGACGCCTCGTCTATGTGTTTGCCCAGGACTTCACCAGTTTTGGGGGATCCCTCGGTGAAGCCTTCGCCCGCAAGGTATGCAAGGTGATGGATTTGGCGATGAAGACCGGCGCACCGGTGATTGGCTTGAACGATTCCGGTGGGGCACGCATTCAAGAGGGCGTGCAATCTTTGGCCGGTTACGGAGATATCTTTTTAAGAAATGTGAAGGCCTCGGGGGTCATTCCTCAAATTTCGGCTATTTTGGGGCCTTGTGCAGGCGGCGCGGTTTACTCCCCGGCGATTACCGATTTTATTTTGATGGTTGAAAATACCTCTCAGATGTTTATCACCGGTCCGGATGTCATCAAGGCCGTCACCCACGAAGTGGTCACCAAAGAAGATTTGGGCGGAGCCGCGGCGCACAATTCCAAATCGGGCGTTTCTTTGCTCAAGGCCCCGGACGACAAGGCCGCGCTTTTGATGATTCGCGAACTTTTCAGTTTTATTCCTTCCAATAATAAAGAGGATGCCCCTCTGCAAAACACCAAAGATGATGCCAATCGCGTGGATGAAAGTCTGGATGCCTTTATTCCCGACCATCCCAACAAACCTTACGACATGAAGGCCCTCATTAAATCCACTTTGGATGAAAGCTACTTCTTTGAGATCGGCCCCGATTACGCCAAAAACATGATTGTCGGTTTTGGAAGATACAATGGAAGATCTGTAGGAATCGTCGCCAACCAACCCAATGTGCTGGCGGGCTGCCTGGATATAGCGGCGTCGATTAAAGCCGCCCGCTTTGTGCGCTTCTGCGATGCCTTTAATATCCCCATTATTACTTTTGTGGATGTCCCTGGGTTTCTACCCGGTACCAGTCAGGAATTTGGAGGCATCATTTTGCACGGAGCCAAATTGCTTTATGCCTTTGCCGAGGCCACAGTGCCAAAAATCACCGTCATCACCCGCAAATCCTACGGCGGCGCTTATGATGTGATGAGCTCCAAACATCTGGGAGCCGACATCAACCTGGCCTACCCTTTCTCGGAAATTGCCGTCATGGGCTCGGATGGCGCCGTCAACATTATCTTTAAGAAAGAAATTGAAACGGCCACAGACTCCAACGCCAAACGCGCAAAACTCACCCAAGAATATCGGGAAACCTTCGCCAATCCCTATAAAGCGGCGGAACTTGGATTTATCGATGAAGTCATTTATCCCCGCGAAACCCGAATCAAGATTATTCAATCGCTAGAAATGCTCAAAAATAAAGTAGATAAAAATCCGGCGAAGAAACATGGGAATATTCCTTTATAATAGAGATTAACTGAAGGAGGAAAAATGCAAACCATTAAAGAAGATGTAAAAAAAATTCTATCTCATCTCCCGGATACTTGTACCTTAGAAGATGTCCAATATCATTTGTATGTCTTGCAAAAAATAAAACGCGCTCAGAAACAAATTGAACGAGGCGAAGTTGTTTCTCAGGAAGAAGTAGAAAAAGAGATGAATCAATGGCTAGAAGAATAGTTTGGTCTATAAATGCAAGGGAAGATTTGCGGGAAATCCGCAAATTCATTGCAAGGGATTCTATTTATTATTCAAAAGAATTTATCAAAGAAATTAAAGATAAAGTAGCTGAACTCACTTTATTTCCTGAGCGGGGAGTTCATGTAGAGGCGGAAGGCGTACATAATTTAAGAGAAGTTTTTGTAAAAAAATATAGAATTATTTATCAAACTTCAGAAGATCTTGTTTTCATAATGGCTATCGTTCATGGGGCTCGAAATTACGAGATTACAGAATGAAAAAAATTAAAAAAATCCTCATCGCCAACCGTGGCGAAATTGCTGTGCGAGTCATTCGTGCTTGCCGCGAAATGGGCATCCAAACCGTGGCCGTTTATTCGGATGCCGATCGTGCGGCCCTGCATGTGCGTCGTGCGGACGAAGCTTATCATCTGGGAGCTAACACGCCTTCGGAAAGTTATTTGAATGTCCCTAAAATTTTAGACGCCGCTCGCAAGTCGGGATCCGATGCCATTCATCCGGGTTATGGTTTTTTATCGGAGAATGCGGATTTTGCCGAACAGATCACAAAGGCCGGTCTGATTTTCATCGGACCGAATCCCGCCTTGATTCGTGCCATGGGTTCCAAAATTGAGGCCCGTAAAATTGCCCAGAAAGCCGGAGTGCCTATTGTCCCGGGCATTGAGCGCCCTTTGCTGGATGTCGCTGAGGCCTTGGGGGTCGCCAAAGAAATCGGTTACCCTGTCCTCCTCAAAGCCGCAGCCGGCGGAGGGGGCAAGGGAATGCGCGCGGTTCAAAAAGAGGAAGAACTCAAAAGTGCCTTCGAAATGGCGCAGAGTGAGGCCATCAAATCGTTTAAGGACGGCGCCATCTACATTGAAAAATATGTCGAAGGCCCACATCACATTGAAGTGCAGGTATTTGGGGATCTGCACGGGTCTGTGATTCATTTCTTCGAGCGCGAATGCTCGGTGCAACGTCGACATCAAAAAGTCATCGAAGAATCGCCTTCCCCCTTTATCAGCGAAAAAACCCGCAAAGCCGTCTGTGACATGGCCGTGCAACTGTGTAAATCGGTGAACTATTATAACGCCGGAACCATCGAATGCCTGGTGGATAAACATCAGAATTATTATTTTCTGGAAATGAACACGCGTTTGCAGGTGGAACATCCCGTCACCGAAATGGTCACCGGCGTGGATCTGGTGAAACTGCAGATTCTCGTCGCACAAGGAGAAGCCATTCCTTACAGACAGGAAGATCTGAAACAGACGGGGCATGCCATCGAATGCCGTGTTTACGCCGAAGACCCTTTTCATAATTTCATGCCTTCTCCGGGTCTCGTGGTGGACCAGCAATATCCCCATGGCCCTGGAGTGCGGCTGGATAATGGAATCTATCAAGGCTTTCAAATTCCTCTTGAATACGATCCAGTACTTTCTAAACTCATTTGCTGGGGACGAGATCGCACTGAAGCCATCGAGCGAACCAAACGCGCCCTCACCGAATATCGCGTCAGTGGGCCCAAGACCAATCTCTACTTTCACCGCCGGGCCTTGGAGATCGACGATTTCGTGCAAGGGAATTACGACACCCATTTTGTCGCAAAACATTTGGAAGAGATACTTAAGATTGACCCTACAGAACAAACTTATGCCCTAATGGCCGCCGCCCTGGCCAAGTTTCTGGAAGATGAAAAACGAAAACCTCAAATCACAGCAGGCAGCGTGCAAGATGCCTCCAACTGGCGTTTGGCAGGGAGAGCTGAAGGAATGAGAAAGTGAGACCTCAACCCCAACGGGAATAGGTATCTACACATCTCATACAGCGCAGTGTAGATCAATCTTTCCACCCTCCCCCCTGGAGGGGGAGGGCAGGGAGAGGGGGATAAAAAGAATGGATATTAGATAGAACCAACTCTTATGATTAATGCTTTAATCCGATATTATTGGGAATAGAATTCTACACAATAACAAGTTAGACAACAGAGATCTCGCTACATATGAGAAAGATTCCAATTATAATTTCAGTTCTCTTATTGATTGTATCTGGGTTTACTGTGTGGTGGGTTAGCAATGCTAATCTTACTCCATCAGAGCATATTACTTCCATTATCTCAATTATAACATGCCTTGGGGCGTTGATTTCCGCAACAATTGTCGTCTACAGTTATCTCCAGGCAAATATGGCTTTTGTGGAAAGTAAACGGCCCCAACTGCTAATACAAGTTGTCAATCTTCACCCCCAGGTGAAAAATCAAGTTGTTGATGTTACTCGCATACACTACAAAAATATCACAAATAATCGTTTTGCAGATTTAACAATCCATGTAGCTATCATCGCCCAAAATCGTGAATTCGAATTCGATTTGTCCAACTTATTTACTGCGCGTATGGTCATGGTTGGTCAAGATCAGCGTCAACGTGACTTTGTGGTAAACGAAGAATTACAGAGCCGTGGATTAAATATTAACGTCGTTGCATCACAGGGTATTCAAGTGGTCTTAAAAATTTTTTACGAGCATACTTATCAAGGGGCTAAAGATCTCGGTAATGTGCAAGATTATGTGTGGAATGCCTCAAAGCGAGAATGGCATATTGCGTAGCAGCTTTCAAAGCATTCGCCTGGATTGTATAGCCGCCGTGCTAATCTCAATCTATATAAGGAACGAATGAAGCGAAAGTAGAAAAAAAGAATACAAATTGCATCCAATATCACCCTCACCCTGCCCTCTCCCCTCGAGGGAGAGGGGATGGCAGAGGAGAGGAGGAGATCCCTATGACACGACAATACACCCTCATTTTAGACGAACAGGAACACAACATCGACATCACTCGAGAGGGAGAGGACTTTCTCATTCGTTTAGGCGAAACCTCGCACCGTTTCCGTCCTCTTTTTGATAAAAATCCCCTCTACTCTTTCTCCATCGACAACTCCAAAATTTTGGAAGCCGAAATCAGCTTTAACAAAGATGCCTGTGATTTAAATATTGGCCATGTTCCCTATCATCTCGAAGTTTTTGATCCCCGGCGGCGTCTCTTTTCTCAAGGGGAAGCAGTCGCTGGTGCAGGCGGTGGACTGATTACAGCCCCCATGCCTGGGAAAGTAGTGGATGTAAAAGTAAAGCTCGGAGACACTGTCAAAAAGGGAACGCCCCTGGTGGTGGTCGAAGCGATGAAAATGCAGAATGAGCTTCTAGCTCCCTGCGATGGGGTGATAGCAGAAATTGCTGTGAAAGCAGGAGATACGGTGGAATCGGGACAAAAATTGCTATTAGTGATGAAAGAGGGAAAATGACTTTTCTCAAGGCTATCGTAAAAAAGTTATAAGTTTGACTTTTTTACGATAGGTCCTAGAATAGTCAAATGCGCCGAATCTACGAAGAAGTTCTAGAAGATCATTTCAAGTTCGAAAAAAACATGGCTTTTCTCGCCGGTCCTCGGCAATCGGGAAAAACCACCACCGCTTTAGATTATAAATCCAAACAAAATATTTACTGGAACTGGGACGATGCAGACGACAGAATTTTTCTTCGAAGTTCTCCTGCTCGTTTTTTTGAAGAGGCTGCAAAACGGGGTAAAAACAAAACAGTCTTCATCCTTGATGAAATTCATAAAAATCCAAAATGGAGAAATTGGTTAAAGGGTATTTATGACAAGCATCATCGTGAGCTTCAATTTGTAGTCACCGGCAGTGCACGCCTGAATGTGTTTCACCGCGGTGGAGACAGTTTGCTAGGCCGTTATTATCTCTACCGGCATCATCCCTTGAGTTTGGGAGAAATTTCAAATCATCCTTTTGAAGACAAGCTGTTTCGCAAAGCCCAGAAAATTCCCAAAGTTTGGTCTGCCTTGTCTAAATTTGGCGGATTTCCTCAACCTTTTTTGGCCGCCCGAGAAAGCTCTCATCAAAAATGGATTCAAACCCGAAGAGATTTATTAATACGAGAAGATCTGAGAGATCTTTCTCGCATTGAAGACCTCTCAGCCATAGAATTACTTGTACGCCTGCTCAGCAAAAGAGCAGCGGGCCTTCTCAATACTCAAAATCTGGCTCAGGACTTGGACAATAGTGTGGATACCGTTCGGCGTTGGATACAATTTCTCCAACATCTTTTTTACATCTATACTTTGCAACCCTACCGAGGCACGAGTAAAACTTCCCTCAAAAAAATGCCCAAAATTTATTTGTGGGACTGGTCCGAAATTGAAGACGAAGGTGCAAGATTTGAAAACATGATTGCTTCGCATCTTTTAAAATCGGTTCACTATTGGACAGACACCGGCCTGGGAGAATATGAACTTTACTACATTCGCGATAAACAAAAACGCGAAGTCGATTTTTTGGTCACTGAGAAAGGACTGCCTTTCCTTTTGGTAGAAGCAAAACTTTCAGACACCCATTTAAGCCCTTCGCTTCAATATTACTCCAATATTTTAAAACCCAAATATTCTTTACAGGTCGTGCAAAACATTAAAGCGCAGGGCATGGGGATTTCAGAAACTCGCTTCAATGCTATCCTTGCAGCGGAAGATTTTTGTTCTTGTTTGGTTTAGGAAAGCGTTTCTTTTTTACTGACTCATGTTACGCGATATTTGCGATAATCGGTTCCGCAGAAATCCCCTCTCCCTGACCCTCTCCCTCCGGGGGAGAGGGCGAAAATGTTAATCTACGCTGTATTGTAGAAGATGTAAAAAAAATGAACACGATCCCCTTTTATAAGCAACACACACCTAATTGACATCTCCAAAACACTTCGCTAAGACCTTCTTTCCATATTTTTTTTGTTATGCAAAAAAATCGAGGTACACATGCCTTTTAAAAATGCAGCCTTAGATTACCATTCTCAAGGACGACCTGGAAAAATCTCCATTCAACCTACCAAATCCTGTGCCACTCAGTACGACTTGTCCCTTGCCTATTCTCCCGGTGTAGCAGCCCCCTGTCTGGAAATCGAAAAAAATCCTGAAGAGGTTTACAAATACACCACGCGAGGAAATCTGGTAGCGGTCATCACCAATGGCACGGCGGTCTTGGGTTTGGGAGATATTGGTGCCATTGCGGCAAAGCCCGTGATGGAGGGGAAGGCCGTCCTTTTTAAAGAATTCGCGGATGTAGATGTCTTTGATTTGGAAATTAATGAAAAGGATCCTGAAAAATTTGTACAAATTGTAAAGTCCCTGGAACCCACCTTTGGTGGAATCAATCTGGAAGATATCAAGGCCCCCGAGTGTTTTTATATTGAAAAACGTCTCATCGATGAAATGTCCATCCCTGTTTTTCATGACGACCAGCATGGGACGGCCACCATTAGTACAGCGGGCTTGATGAATGCCTTGGAGATCAGCGGGAAAAAAGCGGAATCCGTGAAGGTAGTCTTTTCGGGTGCAGGCGCTGCGGGCATTGCCTGCGCACACATGTTCATGAAGATCGGCGTAAAAAGAGAAAATATCTGGATGGTCGATCGACAAGGCCTGGTCACCAAAGATCGAAAAAATCTGGAAGCCCAACGCGGTTTCTTCGCTCAAGACTCCAAACTTTCCACTCTGGCAGAGGCCTTAAAAGATGCCGATGTCTTTATGGGTCTTTCTGAAAAGGGCTTAGTCAGCGCTGAGATGTTAGAAAATATGGCCCCCAGACCCATTGTGTTTGCGATGGCAAATCCTGATCCTGAAATCACGCCTGAGCTGGCCTTGGCCACACGCAAAGACATTCTCATCGCCACAGGACGCTCCGATTACCCCAATCAGGTCAATAATGTTTTGGGATTTCCCTTTATATTCCGTGGGGCCCTGGACGTGGGAGCCATAAAAATCAACGAAGAGATGAAACTCGCCGCTGCCAAGGCCTTGGCAACACTCGCCAGAGAAAAAGTACCCCTTTCGGTATGCCAGGCCTATCAACTGAAAGAGCTGCAATTTGGAAGTGACTATATTCTTCCTAAACCTTTAGACCCTCGCGTACTACTCTATGTAGCGCCCGCCGTGGCGAAGGCGGCCATGGAATCCGGTGTTGCCAGTCGTCCTATTCATGATTTCTCCGCTTACCACCAACAGCTTCTCAGCAAGATTGCACTCAAATTCAAGCGGGATGAAATCATGGACTCGAGTTTATTTGCGGAAGAACCCTTGTTGAGCAAGGCGCTGTAAGGTTCTTATGCATGGCCTACTTCTTTTTGACTTGGACGGCACCCTACTCGATTCCAAAAAGGACATCGCCCTTTCCGTCAATTACGCCCTCTCTTCTACAGGCAATAAAGAACTTCCCGAAGAAACGATTATCGATTTTGTGGGCCGGGGACTTCCTCAATTGATTGGCGATTGCCTCAATTCTTCTGAACGAGATCCTGTCCAGACCGTGGTGGAGGCCTTTTGGACACATTACCAGGAACATCTGCTCGACCATTCGCAACTTTATCCAGGCGTATTGGATTTTCTACAGCAAGACCAACACCACAAAAAAGCAGTGGTGACCAATAAACCTTATGCCTTTTCAAAAAAAATTTTGGAGGAGTTAAATATTTCTCACCATTTTGATTGGCTCATCGGCGGCGATTCTCTTCCTATTCAAAAACCAGATGCAGGAATTCTAAAACCCATTCTGGATGATCTAAAACGGAAAGGACTGAGCACACAAAAAATTTTAATGGTAGGCGATTCAAAAATCGACATCGATACCGGTAAAAATGCCGGCATTCAAACCTGCGGAGTCACCTACGGCCTGCGCCCTCGCCAGGAATTGGTAGATTGTCAGCCGGATTATTTGATTGAAAATTTTGGAGAGTTTTCGAAGATTGGGTTTTTTCAGTAGTTCTCTTCAAGGCCTCCCCCAAACTGTTTTGAAATCTTCCCAAAGCTTTTGCAGGCGTTTTCGTCACTTCATTTTTTTGTGGCTGAACTAACTCAGGCTTCAAATCTTCCTCCAAATCGATTCGACTATCTTTGTACATCGGCCTTCCAAACAGGCGATTGAAAGAGACCCAGGAATTACCATTATTTTCTTTTGCCGCCAAATCCATCACGCCTTGAATTTTACTATCCAGATCATCCAGATAATGCACCATAATCGCTTCCAGGGTCATAGGCAATTTCGGCGAACCGAATTCCAGTTTCCCGTGATGCGCCAAAATAAGATGCACAATATGCGTTTTTATTTTGGGAGGAAAATTTTCTATCTGCCGGATCTTGTCATACACAAGTTCTACGCCCTGAATCAGATGCCCTACCAGCTGGCCTTCGTCGGTATAACCAAAACCCCGATCGTAAAACATTTCATCAATCTTCCCTAAATCGTGCATCATGAGCCCGGTATAAACGAGATCTGCATTCACTTGAGGATAATATTTCAGTACATCCCCCGCCAACTCACAGAGATGCAGCACGTGCTCGAGCAAGCCACCGATCCACGCATGATGATTGGTTTTGGCAGCAGGGGCCCGTTTGAATTTCTTTTGAACTCTAGGATCTTCAAAGACCGCCAGGAGAAACTTTTTGATCCAGGGATTTTCGATTTTATTTTGGATGAGGCCCATGAACTGCAAAAACATTTCCTCGATATTCTTTTTAGTGGTGGGTAAAAAATCAGAAATGTTTACATCATCCGGATTCAATTTTTTAAAACTAATCAGACTCAGCTGCATTTTTTCTTGATAGAGGACGGCTTTTCCACGCGTTAAAACAAAATCTTCTTTATCAAAGAGGGCGCCCAATTCTTCGACATGATCCCAAACCCGAGCCTCCATTTCTCCCGAGGCGTCCATCACCTTCACACTCAAATAAGGCTTGTTGGCCTTGGACATCAGGGTCGACTTTTGCAGCACCAGCACAGCCGTTTCGAATTGTTCATTATCTTTTAGATCGCGGATCATGAGTTTGGACATCGGGATTCCCCTTTTCGAATATAAAAACTCAAGCCAAAGCCTTCTCTTTAATCTGCCTGAACTTACTCGACACTGCCTCTAATTTAGATTCCCAGCTTGCATCAGGCTCTTTCCCCTGAGTGCTCCGCACATAAACCAAGATCATATTGGTAAGCGCCCAAGGGTCGAGCAGGGCCAATTTGAGGGCCGCGGCAAAAGTTAAACTCACCAGGGCAGAGATTAAAAAATGCAGATGCAACATCGCCCCCAAGGCAAAAACAGGAATGGCGCAAAGTACAAACAACACAGAATAAGCAAAGAGGGCCACCAGGCCCAAAATAAAAGCGGTCTTCAAAATTTCCTTCCAGCTTTGCGCGTAGAGCAGCAAACCGTTTTTGGCCGACTGCCACACGGTTTCCTGGGGGGTCATAAAATTTCGCGCCAGAATCGCTTCATCCATATAGGTTAAACTAAAGCGAAGCACCAGGCCGGCAAATTTCATAATCGATTCCATCCCCGGTACGCCCGAAAAAGCATTGCCCATGCCTTGCATGATTCCATTAATCGATTGAATCACTCCATTCACCAATCGATCCACCAAGAATAAAGCGGAAGTTTCTTTAAATCGATTCATCACCTGTTGTTTACCCCATTCCACTTGACTCGCCCCTTCAGGAAGACTTCCATGCAACACCAGCTGGGTGATCACCGCCACATGCCCTGCTTTCAGCATATACAGAAAATATTCTCGAAAAAGTTTCAGCAGTGGAAAGGGTAAAATAAGGGCAACAATCCAAACTGCCACACGCACATTTTCATGAATATGCGCCGCGCCCTGCCCCACAAAAAAAACGACAATCCAATAAATAAAAAAACACATCGCCGCGCCTAAATAGACGAGCATTCTTAGAAAAATATAAGGCAGGGTTTTGAGTGTAATAGAACTGGCTTCGGCAACGGATAGGGCCATAGTAACTCCTTAGTTTATTCTGGTTTTCTAATATATTGCTGCTTCGGACTTCGGGGAGAATGAGGCAGAGTATAAACAAGCTCTCCACTTCGAATGAGACGAGGCAACAATTCTTTTCGAACATAATCCAAACTGAGTCCTGTATTCTTTACAATTTCTTTTCTTGTTCTAGGTTTTTTGCAAAATTTCAATAGCTGTTCTTCAATCTCGCTGAAAGAATTGCCATCAGCTTGGGGGGTAGCTTGGGGGGTAGCTTGGGGGGTAGCTTGGGGGGTAGTCAAAAAAGTTACCCGGAATCCTTCTTCTTCTTCAAGAAGAGGCTCAGGAAGACCGGCGGTTTTCGTTGCTTCAAGCATCTTTGTAACGCCACTGCCCCACTGTTCAATCAAGCCCGCATAAAACAAAACTTTAGCAATCAAGGAATTTCTTGGTATAGACCGGTGTTCTTTTTTTAATATTTTAACCGAAAGCCCGTCCGGCAAGACTCCAGGATTCCATATCAAAAGTCTATCATCATAAATTCGAATTTGTGTATGCCCTTTGTCGCTATAATCTCTATGACAGACAGCATTGATCACTGCCTCACGAAGGGCTTCCAAAGGGTATTCCCAAACCACCTTGCGCTGAGGCTTTCCTGTCATTTCAAATTTTGTCTGCAAATGTCCCCTCAAATAATTCAGAGTCGATTCTACCTGATCAAAAAGGGTATCCTCCATCTCCTGATTATCTACAATCATTGTTTCTGATTTGAAACGTCCCACTTTGAGCAGCGATTGAGGATAAAATTTTTGTGGATTTTTTCCAAACAAGAGAAGGGAGGCCCTTGTCAATTTACCTTTTTGAATCAGATTCAATTTTTCCAAAAGTTGCTTAGCCGAAATAGGACTTGAGATTGGCCGCCGCCCAACATTATTCGCAAGTCCGATAAACATTTTTATTTTAGCAGGATTGATATCATTCCACTTTGCCCGAGGCTCTGTCATTTCATCCCAAGTGGAACCTCCATTTTCCAGAACTAAACGTGTCAGTTCCTCAACATTCATTTGTCGCGTGGTGTTTCCCACTCTTCTATAAGCCCGCCCCCGGTACAATACCGGTTTGATTTTACTTTCCTGAATTTTGAGAAGGACAATTTTTTTGCCCTGCCTCTGAATTTGTTTTAAAGAGGGTTGTAAGCCAGTGGCTTGGTCAATCTGATTTGCCCAGTCTTTTAATAAATTGGAATGAGCAGGAGTTCCAATAATAACCCCATTATCTTCAATACCAATCAGAAGTGAACCTCCTTTTGTATTGGCAAAGGCACAAAGAGTTTCCAACGATTCACGATTGAAAGATTCTTTGAACTCTAGAGTCTCAGACTCTCCCAAACGGAGCATTTTCGAAAGATTTTGGCTTTGTCTCATTATATTCTCATCCATATCAAAAATAGTTGAAAAGCCACGCATAAAATTGAATAACTCAGATATCATGTGCTCAAAACTAAAAAACTCATTCGAAAATTGGAAAAATACCACCCTCGCCAAATCCCTTAGTCGCGATCCTGAAATGAAGACGCGCTTTGAAAACTCGTCGGGCATCGAAGTCGAGCGACTCTACCTTCCTGAGGATGAAGATCCCGATTACGGAGAAAAATTGGGCTTCCCTGGAGAATTTCCTTTCACACGCGGCGTGCAACCGACGATGTACCGCGGTCGGCATTGGACCATGCGTATGTATGCAGGCTTTGCCAGCGCCGAAGAATCAAACCAGCGTTACCGTTATCTCATTGAAAATGGAGGCACTGGACTTTCGGTGGCCTTCGATCTGCCCACCCAGATGGGTTACGATTCCGATTCCCCGCGTTCTCGTGGTGAAGTCGGCAAATCCGGTGTGGCCATCGATTCGCTGGAAGACATGGAAATTCTCTTCAAGCAAATCCCCCTGGATAAAGTTTCCACCTCGATGACCATCAACTCCACCGCATCCACGCTACTCGCGCTCTACATGGCCGTAGCCGAAAAACAGGGGGTCTCTTTCGATAAAATTTCTGGCACGGTGCAAAATGATTTACTCAAGGAATACATCGCCCGCGGCACCTATATTTATCCCCCGGAACATTCGATGCGCATCATTACCGACCTGTTTGCCTTCTGCAAAAGCAATGTCCCCAAGTGGAATACCATTTCGATTTCCGGCTATCACATCCGCGAAGCCGGCTCGACGGCGGTGCAGGAAGTAGCCTTTACTCTGGCCAATGGACTGGCTTACGTGAAAGCTGCGTTAGACAAAGGGTTGAAGGTAGACGACTTTGCCTCTCGACTTTCTTTCTTTTTCAACTCGCACAATAATTTTCTGGAAGAAGTTTCCAAATTTCGCGCCGCTCGTCGTTTGTGGGCCAGGCTGATGCGCGAACGTTTCAAGGCCTCGGACAAAAGTTGCATGCTGCGTTTTCACACACAGACCGGTGGAAGTACCCTCACGGCCCAGCAAATTGACAACAACGGAGTTCGCGTCGCCTTCCAGGCCCTCTCGGCCGTCTTTGGCGGCACTCAGAGTTTACATACCAACGGACGCGATGAAGCCCTGGCGCTTCCCACCGAGGCCTCGGCCACGCTTGCTTTGCGCACCCAACAACTCATCGCTTATGAAACTGGAGTGACAGAGACAATCGATCCTTTTGCAGGATCGTACGCCGTAGAAGCCATGACCGATGAAATTGAAAAGCGCGCCCTGGAATACATCGAAAGAATCGACCAACTGGGCGGTGCCGTTAAGGCGATTGAGGAAGGTTTTCAGCAACGGGAAATTCAGGAAGCCGCTTATCAATATCAAAAAGCTATCGAAGAAGAAAAAATTATCATCGTGGGCGTGAATAAATTTCAGAAAAAAGAAGCAGCGATGAAAGATATTTTGCGCGTCAATTCTGAAGTAGAAACCCGGCAGGTAGAACGCCTCAAGAAATTAAAGGCCAATCGCGATAACTTGGCGGTCGAAAATGCCCGCAAAAAACTGACGCTTGCTGCTCGAACCAGTGAAAATCTAATGCCCCATCTTTTGACGGCTGTACGCTGCTACACCTCGCTTGGAGAAATCAGCGACACCTTGAGAGAGGTGTTTGGGGTGTATCGGGAGAGAATTGTAATCTGACTTTTATACTGTCGGCCATAGGGGGAAAATTTATGCCTCTCCTCATCGAAAAGAAAAACCGCATCACGACAGTCCTCCTCAATCGCCCGGAAGTGAAAAACGCCATTGATGGGCCGACAGCAGCGGCTTTAGCGGATGCCTTTAGAGACTTTGATCAAGATCCGGAATCAGATGTGGCGGTGTTCTATGGAAAGGGTGGAACTTTTTGTGCGGGGGCCGATCTCAAGGCGATTCTCAATCCTCAGAATGAAAATCAGGCTCATCGTTTGGACCCAAGCGGCGACGGGCCTTTAGGGCCTACACGACTGCTTTTGAGTAAGCCCGTGATTGCAGCAATTTCAGGCTATGCGGTGGCGGGTGGTTTGGAATTGGCGCTCTGGTGTGATTTGAGGGTGATGGAAAAAAGCGCCGTTGTGGGGGTTTACTGCCGCCGCTGGGGTGTGCCACTGGTGGATGGAGGAACCATCCGATTGCCACGCCTCATTGGTCTGAGTCGGGCGATGGATTTGATTCTCACGGGAAGGCCAGTTGCAGCGGACGAAGCCTTGAGTATGGGGCTCGCTAACCGGATTGCCGAAGACGGCAAAGCTCGTGAAATAGCTGAACAGCTAGCAGCCGACTTGATTCGCTTTCCTCAAGCCTGCCTGCGCCACGATCGCCTGAGCGCCTATGAACAGTTTGACATGCCGCTTCCCCAAGCGCTCCTCAACGAATTCAATCATGGGATGCAGGCGATTCAAAGTGGAGAAATTATTTTTGGAGTGGAGAATTTTACAAAGGGAAAAGGCCGAGTGGGCTCAACCAAATGACTCTCCACCTCTTCTGCTCTCCCAATTTACGTTCCGATTTGCCCATTCTGCTGCAGTCTGTTGTCCAGAAATTCATTGCCCATCGTTTGGAAGATTCCTTTCGCATTGTTTGTCCGCATCAAGCGGCCGTGGAAAGTGTGGAAATGGCCTTATTGAAATTTCCGGATTTGGGAGGCGTGTTGACTGGAAAAAGTATTTTAACTTTGGAAGGATTCTACAGCGAATTATTGCAGGAAAATGTGGAGATTCCGTCGGCAAGTGCAACTTGGGTGCTGGAACATTTGTGGAACGAACTCGCCCAAAAAGAGCAAATTCCGCAAACCCTTTCAGAAAGCCTCTTTGCTCTGACTCAAGAGTGGCGAAAAGAAGGCTTAAGCAGTAGTCAACTTTTTCAGTTTATCGTTCCACTCGAACAAGAGCTGGCCCAAAAATGGAAAAAAGTTTTTGAGCAATATGATCTGCTGCTCAGACAGCAAAAAACACTTTGGGATGAACGCAAGTTTTCAGACCAGGCCTTTAAATGGATAGTCCAACAAAAAAGTAAAGTACTCCATCGCCTGGAAAGCCTTTATTTTATTGGATTTCCAGAAGGGAATTTAAATTTCAAAAGAATATTAAAACAACTGAACAGCTCTTATCCTAAACTTCAGATTTTGCTCTGGCTGCAATCCGGCAAGACGCATCCTCAGGATTTTATTGCCCAGGATTGGGAAGAGTTTCGAGAAAATTATGTAGAGATTCAAGAAACAAAACCAGAACCAAACACGGCAAAAATCAAGTGTCGTGCCTTTAACACGCCGTTTGAGGAAGCAGGATTCCTCCTTCAAAAAATCGATGAGGCCCTGCAAAGTGGAATAGAAGCGAGTAAGATGTTGCTGCTCATTCCCCCTTCAACTTTTTGGGGAGACTATTGGAGCGAACAACTGGGGTATTTGGGATTTTCTACGGGAATCAAAAATTATAAAAGCATTTTGAACTGTGACACTTTAAGACAAAATTCAGGTCTGGAAATTCAGGAGGCAATGAAGCTTTGCAAAGAAAAAATTCGTGAGCACAAGGCCTTTGAGATCTGGAAAGAAAGCCTGGAAGCCCTTCTTTTTTATCAGGATCAATTTCCTTCCTTTCGATTCGATCAAATCAATCTTGCTCAACTCGCTCAAAAAATATTTTATCCTTTGGGAAGCGCAAATGACTGTGGAATAAGGCTCTCCACTTGGAACGAGCTGGGTTTAGAAAGCTATGAGAAAGTATTCGTCTTTCAGATGAACGAAAATGTCTTTGGTCAAAAAAAGATCTCACTCTGGGGAAAGGCCTTGCCCCTCTTGAAGAATAAAGCTTTTCACGAAGAAAGACATTTTCAGGAATTACTCAGCCTGAGTGAACAAGAAATATTTTTTTCCTATTCAATTCTGGATGCCCAAGGAAAGGCCCAGGCCCCCTTTCCTTTACTTCAAGATATTTCTGAAGCCGCTGAAGTCTTGGATTCAGAAGCAGCCATCGCCTATTACAAACCCACTCAAAATATTTTTGAGGCTGAAAAAAAATTAGCCGCCGAAAGAAAAAGACTTTTCGAATGGAAAGGTCAGCACTCTTATTCGGGGAAAATCTTGAACCCGGAAATCTTGCAGCAACTTCGCAAGCAATTAATCCCCCACATATTTTCTGCCACACAACTCGAAGACTATGCCCAATGTCCCTTCCGTTTTTATGGCAAGGTACTGTTGAAAATGAAGGGCAAGGAAGAACAAGAAATAGACCCTAACGCCCTCGACACTGGACGCTGGTTGCATTCGTTTTTGGAGCTTTTTTTCAAAAAGTTTTCGGAGGATATTTTTGCCGCTCTTTTTTCGGGCAGCAAACGCGAAGAGATTAAAAATCTACTCGCTCAAGAATTCAGCTTATTCTCTGAAGGCTTTCAAAAAGAACATCCTTACCTGGAAACTCAGCTCTGCAAGGCCTTTGAACACAAGGCCGTGCAAACTTTGCAGGAACTATTAATCCTCTACTGGAAAAATGAAGAAAATGCAGAGGCCCCCTGCAAACCCACCCTCTTTGAAGCCAGTTTTTCAGAAGAAGACAGCTTGCATTTTGAAAATAAAAACAACAGCATTCGTATTCAGGGAAAGATTGATCGGGTGGATTGCAATGTCGAAAAAGGGGAATTTGCCGTCTTTGATTATAAGACAGGAGAGCTCAGCAAATTGAATCCGCAAATCAAGGCCTATCAAAAAATACAGCTCCCTCTCTATGCCTTGGCCGCAAAAAAACTATTAGAAAAGAAATTTAATAAACCCATGCAATTGCTGGCCAGCATGGCCCTCAATTTAAAAGACATGGAATTCAAATACGGCCTTTTACCCAAAACAAATCAAAGGCGTTTTTCTCAAAATGCTCGAAGTGGCGCCATTTACCAAGACGCAGAATGGGAAGAATTTTGGAAAAATCTGGAAATCAAAATTTTGGAATATGCCGAACAAATAAAATCGGGAAACTTTGAAATAAAACCCGACCCTTGTTTGGCCTATTGTGAATTTCGGGAGGTCTGTCGCTATTATGACCGCGCTTAAATTCACCCCTGCACAACGTGAAGCCATACTGCAGCTAGACGTGCCCCTCTGCCTGCTTGCCGGCGCTGGCTCAGGAAAAACAACGGTGTTGGTACATCATTATCTGCAACTGGTTTTTCAAAAAAAAATAAGCCCTGCCCAGATTTTGGCGGTCACTTTTACCGACAAAGCCGCCTCCGATTTAAAACAAAGAGTGCTTAAAAGCCTGCACGAAATTGAAAAAGAAACGGTGCTACAAAATTCAGAATCTGAAATCTTTCAACTCTATGCCCAATTGACTCTTGAAGAATTGCAGCAAGCCAAACAAGAACTGTTACGGGCCCCCATCTTAACCCTTCACGGCCTTGCCTCTAAAATTTTACGAGAGACTCTGAGTTTAGAGAGAGGACTCGATTTTGAAATTTTGGAACAAAGCGATGCCCTTTTGTTACAACAAGAAGGCATCCAAGAAGTGCTTGAAAAAAAACTATTGGATCAAAACCAGGAATTAAAACTCTTGATTGAGGCCTACAGCTGGAAAGTTTTAAGAAGGCAGCTCTTGGGTATGCTGAAAGATTGGCCCAAGTGGAAAGGCCAGGAAAGTGATCCCTGGCCAATGGATCCTGACATAGCCCCTGAAATTCCAAAGGCCTTGGAGTTTATTTTCAATCTTTGTTTACAAAATTACACTCAGCTTAAAAAACAAAAGAAGGCCCTCGACTTCAATGATCTCGAAGAAGAGTGTCATCAGCTGTTAGAAAACAAACCCAAAATTGCGGCGCATTATCAAGGTTTTTTTAAGGCCCTCTTGATTGATGAATTTCAGGACACCAGCTTTACTCAAGAACGTTTTCTAAAAGATCTGCTGCAGTGGGAAACAAGGGAAGAAAGCTTTACAGCCCCACATCTGCTGATCGTCGGAGATCCCAAACAATCCATTTACAATTTTCGCGGGGCCCAGGCCTCGGTGTTTGAACGCTTCAGACAATGGATAGAAAATTCGGGGGGAAAAACACTTTTTTTATCTCACAATTTCAGATCCCCTCCCGCTTTGGTGCATTGGGTCAATACCCTCTCTCAAGAATTGTTTCCCCAGGAACCACCGCTGATCGCGGCACGCGTGGCAGCAGCAGAGGCCTGCCTGGAAGTCATTGAGCAAGCCGCAGCGGAAGAAAAGGAATCGGCCTCTCAAAAAAGAGAACGCGAAGCCAGACTGCTCGCAGAGCGAGTATTAGCCTTATTTGCCAAAGGCGAAAAAGCGGCGTCTATCTTTGTGCTTTTTCGCAGCAAAACTCCTATGAAGATTTATTGGGATGTGTTTCGTGAAAAAGGAATCCCCGTCTTCGTCAAAGGGGTTTCCAGTTTATTAGAATGCCAGGAAATTCTGGATTGCCTTCAAGTCTTCAAGGCCTACTGCGAAGCCGAAAATCCTATCCCCTGGTTGGGAATTTTACGTTCCCCATTCATCGCAAAAAGCGACGAAGAAATTTTAAACCTGGCTTGGGAAAAGACGAATGAAAAATTCTGGATGAAAGAAGCCTTCTGCCAAAAAATAAAAGCGCTGGCCCCCGGCCTGAAGGCCTCCGAATTATTAAAATGGATCTTTGAAGAAAGCCAGATCGTCTCCCTTTATCAGCAAGATTCTTTTTCCCAATCACGCGCTCAAAACCTGCTGCAATTTTTACATTGGATACAAAACTTCGAAGAAAAAAGCCCTTGCTCCTGCGCGGAATTTTTAAAAAATATTCGTCAAATGCAAAAGGAGCATATCGAAATTGCCCCCCTTTCCGACCAACTCGGTGCACAAGAGAGCCTCTGTTTCATGACCATTCACCAGTCGAAGGGCTTGGATCTTCCCATTGTGCTACTTCCCTCTTTGGACAATCGGATGAATAGCGATCAAGTCCCCATCGCACAAAGACAAGACGATAACATTGGATTTAAAATTCCAAAAACCTCTCTGGGCCTCCAGTACAAGACTGAAGCCTCTGCCCTTTTGAAAGAGATTTCAGAGCAAAAGAAAAAAGAAAATGAAGTGGAAGAAAATCGAATTTTCTATGTCGCAGCGACACGCACTGAAAAAAAATTGATCCTGGGATTTTTGCCCGAAGAGAAGACCAATGAAAAATTGGAATTCAAAAAGCTGTTGAAGAAATCGCTACTCTCACGCGATCCTCCGCGCCTGTCATCTCGAACGGAGCTTTGCGAAGTGAGAGATCCAGTTGGGTTGTCAATTGCACCCACTGGATCTCTCGCTTCTCTCGAGATGACAAAGCAAGTTTTTCACCCTTTCAAAACCCAAAAATTACTTGGCAAAAAAACCTTTTCCGTCACTGAACTCGAATGTTTTCTCCTCTCTCCAGAGGAATACCATTCCCGCTATATCCTTTTGCTTCCACCTTTAAACTTGGATGTAGAGGCTTTTGATCGCAGGAATACTTCAGTCTCTAAATTAGATGCCCTCACTCTAGGAACTCTCCTGCATCAAAGCCTGGAATTTCTTTCCAAAGATCTTCATCAAGCTAGCGAGGAGATCTTGAAATTAGTCTGGCAGAAAAATCTGTTAGAACCCCTCGATCATCCGGAGTCTTTTCAAGAAAATCTGAAACTGCTTAAAGAAGCCCGAAAGGAAGAAACGCTCAGTCAAATTCTGAACTCAAAACCTGCGTATTCCGAGATTCCCTTCTTGCTGCAAGTCTCCACTTATTTTCTGAGAGGAAGTATCGATCGGCTTTATTTTCTCGATTCCAAATGGCAAATTGTAGACTACAAAACCCATCTAGCCAGCTTCTCACCACAACAAGCCTCCGAGATTGCCTCACAATACCGCTTTCAACTGCTCAGCTATTGCCTGGCTGCAAGCAAAATGTTGAATAAAATAGTGCTTCATGCGAGCATTTACTTCATTCGCTCGGGACGCAGCGTTTTGTTTGATTTCAGTGAGGAGGAAGCGAAAACTCACGAGCAATTCTTGATAGACTTGATGGGTAGGGTGAATCAGCGGTTTTATAATTAACGTGATAGCACTAGTGAAAGACAGTAATTCCTTCTTTGCGGATCTCATGCAACAGAGGTGAAACTTTATTCTTTTGATAATCCTTCAACGAACAGGGAACCGGCTCAATCAGCGCATGCACCCTCCCTGAAATGTGCCTTAAAAAAACTCCTTCTTCGAAACGGTCTTTTCCAAATTGAGGAGAAACCACACAGACATCAATATCGCTATCCCGATGGGCAGTTCCACGGGCGTAAGAACCGTAAAGCACCAGGGCGCTCACCTCAACGCCCTCTTTGAGCAAAAGCTGATGGAATTTTTTCAAGCGATTTAAAATTGTTTTTTTAACCATTGCCTCAACTCATCCATCTTCTTGAGATTTAATTTAGAGAATTTTTGATCTGCTTTTTTATAGAAAACCAGTTTTTCATCGGGGTACCTGGCCTCGATATTAAATTCATTAATCGATTCCAGAAATTGAATCTGCTCTTTTTGCAATTCAAAGCTCAGCTTACCCGCTAAGTAGCTTAAACTGTGGGTAAAGGGGGCATGTTTTTTATGCTCTTTTGTATATAAGGCCTTGAGCAGTTTCTCAATGGAGAGATGTCCAAAAAACAAACTGTAGGGGTATTTTTTGGATTTATAAAGGGTTTGAGCGGTCTCCCAATCGTAATCCGAGCTGGAAAGCCAATGCTGGATGAGGGATGTTAGATCTTGGGAAGTCATAGACCTTAGGCACTAGAATAGCTATTGCCTGCTGTCAATTGAGAGGATGGGATTGAACCTACACCTCTGGTATACTGACGAGTCGCCAAATAAACTGACGCAATGCGACTCTCTAGTACAACCATCGGTAGGGTAAGCCCTGGGCGCAACGACGCGAAACCCAGCCAAGTATAATCAACTAAATCAGTTTAAACCCCAATGCAAAACATGCTGCACTTTCAATTTCTTCCATTTTTTCGGAAGACAAAAGACAAACCTTATCTAGTAAAATTGACTTGGGAATAGTTTGAATCACATCCAGATTTGCCACACACTTCTTGGGCAGACCTTCCTCAGGCCCCAATAAAACTTCCGTCGGAATAGAGCGGATAGTACGGGTAATTTGCACAACCGTGAGATGGGTTCTCACCTGAATTGCCTTGTCTCGAGAAAGCAGAACAACCGGACGTTTACCTACAGGTCTTGGAAAATGGGCCCACCATATTTCTCCTCTCTGCATTTTACCATTCCTCCTTTTTCCAGGCTCCTAAACCTGCTTTGAAAAAAGGCTCTATTTCCTGCGCTTCTTCTGGTTTTTGGGCATATCCCTGCATGTATTGCTGCTCTTTTTCCTGGAGAGCATGGTTTTCAAACCATTGATGAACTGCTTCTTGAATAACTTCGCTTCGACTTTTTTTATTTTTTTTACGATAGGCCTCTATTTTTAGAAAATCCTCTTTAGGTAAAGAAATAGCCGTTTTCACAGAATACTCCATAGAATACTCCTTTCATACTGAAGTATGGGATAGAAGGTCAAATAAAGTCAAGATTGACAGTCTATTTTTTCATGAAAAAAGTGTAAAATTTTAAGAAAACAAAGGGAAAACACTAGTCCTAGGGCATAACGACGGCCCGAAACCCGAAATTATTGAAGCGAGCAACAGGTTTGAAGTTGTTCCGATTGGCCGCCCGCACGTCCCCGACAAAATCGTCGTCCCAGGAAACACCACGCAGCTCGCGTCTAATAACATGTTCATTAATTATTTCCGGATTTAGAAACCCAGCCGTTGTCTTGGCCAGTCCCTCTAAACTATCTCTATACCAACCGTTGCACCACTCCAATACTCCGTTCATCCTTATCCTTAATGGACTCACTGGAACAGCATCCACATCCTTCGGGCCTTCGTCATGGGTTCTATTAAAATCGGCATTGCTCTCGTTAGGTAGATTTCCGTCACTCGTCCCATATTTAAAATTGCGGCAGGTTTTGAGCGCG
>JADFYH010000029.1 GCA_015233135.1 Deltaproteobacteria bacterium | reverse complement strand
TCCGTCGCTATTTTTTAGAGGAAAAAGTGGGTCCCTATCCTTGCGAACCACCGGGTCCCTATCATGCGTACAGGTGGGGCCCTATCATGCGAACTCCAGGCTCCCTGTCATGCGCGCTGACAATCTCGTTGGGCATCATAAAAAAACAGATAGTTTTTTGTTGTTTGTAGAACAAGATTTTCTTTCCCATCCCGTATTTCATATACGCGGCTGAGATCGTAATCGATAATGTAGGCCACAAAAAGCCTATCGTGAAAAAACTGATGGGAATAGAAATTCTCAGCAACGAGTTTAAACCTCTCCTCTTCAAACACAAAGAGCTGATGGTTTTGCACGCTATAGAGCTTAGCTCCGCATAAGAAAATATCTCTCTCAGGACCCAAGCTGCTAGTCTTTAAATGTTCAATAGATTCTCCAGCCTGATTAATTTCTAAAGTTTTCCATTCTCCTCTTGTGTAACCCCTGAAAAAGGTCGATCCATTTTGGGTTTGTACTATACAATCTACTTTGACCCAATTCGGTAGCCTAAAAGTTTCTACTAATTGATCGTCTGCTATTTCATAGACAGTGACTTGATTCTCTCCATGATACACAATAAAACCACCTATTGTTGTTAGCCTCTCTGCATCTAGGCCTGCCAAATCAAGCTCCGTTACCTTCGCCCCTTCAAATTTTAATAATTTTGCTTTTTTCCCAGTGCAGATCAAATAGGCATTTTTCGAAGACACACTTAATGTAAAGCGACCTTCCGTAATGCGATAAATGCATTGTAAATCACCCTTTTTTGGGAAGTAGTAAATTTTAGCGGAACCATCCTGAGTGAGAGCATAAAAATACAAACCTGATTCATTCTCACTAAAATCATGACAGGAAGTAATTTCAAAATCAGTATGAGTGATTCCAAATTGATCTACCATGGCATAAATATCAGGTTTACCCGGCAATGAAACCAGATAGTAAGCTTGACTCCCCACCTGAAAAGATTTTTCAAAGTGATAATCTTCTAAAGCTCTCACTTGATTGGGAGAGAGACCAATCTCATCCCATACCTCCCAAGGGCATGTTTTTATAATGTCTGCCTGCTGTTTCATTTTTTGCGTCTCTATTGATCCAACCTCGCTCACCTCCTGCATCTGCGACACCGTCACTTCAAACCCCTTCTCCCCTGGTATCGCCGCCAGCACTCCCCAGAGTAATTCCTCCGGCACCTCCTCTCTAAATTTCTCATGCACCACCAAGAGCCCATTTTCAGAATCCCAGATAAAATCGGAATTAATATTTTCGTAGCAGACGACTCCCGCCTTGTTTTGACCGCTGTTGTCTTTCACGCGTATACTACGCCTTTGGGTTTGCGGAGACGGTTGGCGTAGAGTTCTACCCAGAGGGCGGGGTGGAGGAAGTGGGTCAGAGTGTCATCCGAGATCACCCTCTCTCGCCCTTCAGTCGGTCTCTCCCCTCGAGGGAGAGACGAAGAATCTGAGGCAAAGAGGATAAGGTCGGATTCATTATAGGTGCTGGAGCGAGAGTAGAATTTGAGTTTTGAATTTTCCAAAAAGAGCGCCTGCATTCTGGTGCGTAAAAGTTCAAGATAAGAAAGTTGAGGCGAGCGGGTATCCATCTCTATTGCCAAAGGGACCAGGGCATTCAGTAATTGGATATTGCAATGGGGGCTTTGGGTGAAATTTTTGATGAAGGCGTAGAGCTCAGGACTGGCGCCTACTCCGCGGCGGGGTTGATCCATCTTGGTGCTGAGGGGGAGTTGGAGGATGGTTTCAGTACCGAGTTCAGGCGTGGAGATCCCGATCTGCGCCGGGATGACAGGGGAAGTGAACTCTTCTACCACGACATCGCCCGCCATAATCACCACTTTGCCAGGGGTTCCTTGGGGATTTTGGAAGACGGTGTATGTTTGTCCCCTCACCCTCACCCTCTCCCCCAAGGGGAGAGGGGATTGCGAGCTCCCTCCCCCCTGGAGGGGGAGGGTTGGGGAGAGGGGGCCAAACACTAATTCCATGACGCAATTATTAATCTTCTCCCTATTATAAATCAGATCCAAACTCTTACGAAAATAGCGTAAATACTGCCTGATCTCCGTTTGAATCGCCTGTTCTTGTACTGCATTGGATTTGACACAGATCTGGGTTCCGTTTTTCTTTTTTGGCTTCAGCTTTTGAAGCGAAACATGATACTCGCCCTCTTTCAAGGTCAGTAAAAGCTCGTGGGTCTTCCCATCTTGTGTACTCGTCACCCGAACGTGATCCTCTTCTGTTCTGAGATATTGCAGCAAGGTGTAAAATCCTACCCCAAAGCGGCCAATAAAGGTGTTGAGTTTATTCTTGCTAAAACCGGGAATCAGCAACGAGGTACACATCTCATACAAGCTCATCCCCCGCCCTTCGTCTTCAATCTTCATCTCTCCGTCTTGTGCCTTGACGGTTACTTTTTTTGAGTCTGCATCAAAGCCATTACAGATGGCCTCTACCGCGCCACGATTGGCATCGTCCGTTTGAAAAATCTTTTTGAGAAGATCAATGCTCTCCAAGGGCAGTTGGCGACTTTCCAAATCGCAAAGCAGGCCCGTAAATCCTTCCTGGCTTAAAATATGTTCCATTCGATTTTGAAGATGAACTTCCCTGCCCGGAATGGCATCGGCACGGGTGGCGGTGATCATGGCGGCAACGAAGAGTTGGAGCTTTTGTCTGGGTAACCTTGTAGGCGGGTGAACGGGCGGATTGTTTGGGGTGATTTTACCTGTGCCTGAGCCTCCTCCGGCTCGGAGTCCTGTCTGAATATTCAGGGGATACTCAGCCCGCTCCGATTCCAATAGAGCCGCCCTCTCCTGATAGCGCTGCGTCGCTGCATCAATACGATGAGTAACATGTGAAGTGATATAATGATTACCCGCATCTCCAAGGCCTTCTCCAGCGGCATTGGCCAGCATCCCCCATCCCACATGACCCCAGGCCTCGCGTTCTACTCCCGCCACATATTTGACGAGACCCAGCTTGCCGCTGCAAAATTCCACGCCCACATCGACGCTAAACTTCAAGGCCGACCAAAGAAGACTGCCTTGTCCAAATCCATTTTGCTCCCCATGCTCAAAGGCCATCGCCGCCGCACTGCAGAGCAAGGCATCCATCACCGATTGCCCCAGCTCGGCCGCCCTTTCTCGTCGGCCTTGATGCTGATCAAACAGATACTCCTGAACCAAAACATTCATTCCACTCTGAAACAAGGCGTTGACGATTCCGCTGGCAAGTCCTGAAGCGGCCCCACCCAGACCCACTCGAGTGGAAAGATAATAAGCCAGACTCCCCGCCACATGAGAGCCCAAGCCAATGACAAAACCGATTCTCTCCTGATGATTGCGGGCAAAAATAAAAGTGCCTTGCCCCACCGTAGACAAAAGTTCCTCAAAGCCTTGGGCAGATTCCAGCTGGCTTTGCAGCTGATTCGCCAAAAGCTCCTGATGATTGGCTCTCAAACTTTGAAGCACCTGGCTCACAAAAGCCAGACGCTCCGATGCGGATTCGGTTAAATTTGTAAAAGGATGTAAAAGAAAGTTGGAAACCCTTTGCAGTGAACAAGATTCAGACTGAACAATTTGCAGGGCCTGCTGATAAGCCTGTTCGGGATGCTCTCGCAGCAATGCCTCCAAACGCCCGGGAGACACTGGGCTTCGGGAAATTCGGGCAAGGTGAAATGATAGGACCTGTCACCCGACTGCCAGCCTTGGGTGGTCGAATTGTTGGAGCTGTGGATAGCCATGGCTCTATTGGATAAAGCAAAATGTGAGCCAGGGAAAAAGCTAAGAGCTGCCGCCTATTTTACAAAAAAGTTTGGCAAAATGAGGTGTAGAATCCTGAAAAAATGAGATAACAAAATAAAGTGAGGGCTGCACACCCCGCAAAATCTTCAGGCCGCTTCATCGACTACTTTCAACCACTGTCGACTAGAAGTCGACAGATTCCACTTGGATTAGAAATCCCCTCCACTGATTCAATTTGATTCCACCAATATCACCCTCACCCTGCCCTCTCCCCTCGAAGGGAGAGGGGAAACACTGAGGCCTTATAAATGACTCTCCATTGCTTATTTAATCGAGAGGAGCGAATTTCTAAGGTTTTAATGCGCCTCTCCCCAATTTTTTCCAAGGCCCATCTCCACTTTTAAAGGCACTTGAAACTGCGCTACTTTGCTCATGGCCTCTTGCACCCATTTTTTCATCGTGTCTTTTTCTTCCTCTTTCACCTCAAACACCAATTCGTCGTGCACCTGAAGCAGCAAACGCGATTCCAATTTTTCTTTCTTTTTAATTTCTTCAAAACGAATCATCGCCAATTTGATGATGTCCGCCGCAGTGCCCTGAATGACTGCATTGAAGGCCATGCGCTCCGCCATGTTCCTGAGGTTTGGATTTTTGCTGTGTAAGTCGGGCAAGATACGCTGCCTTCCATAGAGGGTGCGCACCTTTCCTTTTTCGTAGGCCTCCTGCAAAAGGCTTTGCCTATAGCTTTGCACCCCTGGAAATTTTTCAAAATAGTTTTCAATGTACTCCTTTGCCTTCTGCGGAGGAATCCCCAATTGCTGCGAAAGTCCAAAGGGAGTCTGACCATACACGATGCCAAAATTGACGGTCTTCCCTACTCCTCGCATCAACGACGTTACCTCCCCAGGAGCCACTCCAAAAATGGAGGCCGCAGTCAGGCGATGAATGTCTTCATCCTTCTCAAAGGCCTGAATTAAAGCCGCGTCCGAGCAGAGATGTGCAAGGATACGCAACTCCACCTGGGAATAATCGGCAGACAAAAGTTCAAAGCCTTTTTCAGCAATAAAGGCCTGGCGTATTTTTTTGCCTTCTTCGGTTTTGATGGGAATATTTTGCAGGTTGGGATCGGAGCTGGAAAGACGCCCCGTCTCGGCAATCGTCTGATTAAACGAGGTATGCACGCGGTCCGTACCGGGCCGGGCCAAATTCAGCAAGGCATCCACATAGGTCGATTTCAATTTTGTAATCGATCGATAAAACAAAATTTCTTTGGGAACTTCGTGATACTTCGCTAGCTCGGTGAGCACCTCCACATCCGTCGAAAACCCGGTTTTGGTTTTTCGTTGCACGGGAAGTTTCAACTCTTCAAACAACAGCTGCCCCAACTGCTTGGGAGAATTGATATTGATCTCCCGACCTGCCAGCGCATAAATCTTTTTTTGACTGAGTTCCAATTTTTGTGAAAAATCTTTTTGTAGTTGCGATAAAAATTCCCTGTCGATTTTAATCCCCAACAATTCCATCCCGGAAAGAATAGGCAAAAGCGGAATCTCAATTTGATGAAATACCTCCTCCAGCTCCTGGGTCTTCAGTTCTTCTTCCAGAATTTTCTTCAGGCGAAAAGCCACATCGGCATCTTCGGCCGAATAAGCCAGGGCCTTCTCCAGACTCACTTCGGCAAAAGAGGGATTTTTTTTATTTTCGGTCACTTCCTTGAAGCTGATCATCTTGTGCCCCAGATAATGCTGGGACAGGCGATCCAGATTATGCGCCGCTGCAGGTTCAACCAGATAAGACGCCAGCAGAGTATCAAAGGCAAACCCTTGAATTTCAATGCCATACTTGCGCAACACCTGATCATCGTATTTAAAATTTTGGGCAATTTTCAATATTTTTGGATTTTCCAAAACCCCTTTTAAACGCCGCAAGGCCTCTTTCAGTGGAAGTTGACCGGGCATCAAATGAAGGGGCGGAGTCTCATTTTTTTCACCCCAAATCGGTACAGCAGCAGTCGTGGGAAAGGAGTGCCCCACCGGAAGATAATAGGCCTCTCCTTCTTTAAAACTGAGAGAGATCCCCACCAGACGGGCTTCCCAGGTATTGAGTGAAGTGGTTTCGGTATCCACCGCCAACCAGGAAGCCTGCTTCATTTTTTGGATCAAGGCATCCAAGGCTTCTAAAGATTGAATCAGCTGGTAATGAGAAGAAAGTTTTTCAGGTCTTTCAGAAACAGCGTTTGTTTCGCTTTCTGTTTCTATTTTTTTTATCAAACGCTGAAAACCCAGGTCTTGATAAATGGCATTCAACTTTTCTTGATCGGGAGCTCGTAATTTAAAATCATCCTCCTTCCATTCAAAACTCACTTTGGTATCGATCGTCGCGAGTTGCCTAGAAAGAAAGGCGAGCTCCTTATTGGCGATCAAAATTTCTTTTCGTTTCCCTTTCAACTGCTCGATATTTTCATACAGGCCTTCCAGATTTCCAAATTGCTCCATCAAGGCCATCGCGGTCTTTTCTCCTACTCCGGGAACCCCTGGGATATTATCGGAACTGTCTCCCGCCAGCCCAAGCACCTCAATCACTTGCGAAGGCTTCACCCCAAACTTTTCTTTTACCTCGGCTTCATCGCACCATTTATTTTTCATGGTGTCGAGCAGACGAATCCCCGGCTGCACCAGCTGCATCAAATCTTTATCTCCGGTGACGATGACGACTTCATAACCCAGGTCTCTGGCTTGATAGGCCAGTGTGCCGATAAGATCATCCGCCTCAAAACCAATTTTCTCCAAGGCAGGCACACCCATTTCTTGAACGATCTCTTTTAACAGGGGAATTTGTCTGGATAAATCTTCTGGTGTTTCAGCACGCTGGGCCTTGTATTCCTGGTAGGCTTGCTTCCGAAAGGTGGGCTCCGGTCGATCGTAAACAGAAACCAGATGGTCAATTTCGTGCTGACGCATCAGGCTGCTGAGCATCTGTACAAATCCATAAATCGCATTGGTGGGAAAGCCTTTGGCGTTCTTCAGGGAAGGCGTCGCGTAAAAGGCACGAAAGATATAAGAAGAGGCATCGAGTAGAAAAAGTTTTTTTGCTGTCATGCCTTGGGTTTAGCAGGACTGAAGGAACTGTCAACTTTCCCCTCTCCCCTGGAGCATAGGTATCTACACATCTCAGCAAACTATGGGTTTTATTGACTCTGCTGTTCCTCCCCTTAAGCTAAGGGGAGGTTAGGAGGGGTTATGGAAGATCTTGCTGAACTCAAAAATACTGTAATTTGCACGGTTTTCCATAACTCCCCCAACCCCCTCTTAGCTTAAGAGGGGGCAATACCAAAAGATGTGTAGATACCTATGCCCCTGGAGGGAGAGGGTCAGGGAGAGGGTCAGGGAGAGGGTCAGGGAGAGGGGGAAAGATCACGCATGGTAAACGGGCTGCAACACCTGCTTTTTCGAACGCAAGCCCTGCTCCAAAACCTGCAATTTATCAGGATCATACTTGCTTAAAAAATTACGGGCAGAAAAATACAATTCTTTCACTTGTTCCAGGCGTTCGGTGACTTCATCGGCGGATAATGGAGGCGCCTCGCTGAGTTCCTGCAGGCCCACATCATAGGCCAGGGAGGCATCCACCAATATTTTTTCCATCTCGGTCAGCATCATGTTCTGCTCATTCATCAGTAGTTTCATTTCAGGATATTTGGTGTCTAAGCTGGCCATAATTTTTCTCCTTCACTTAATATATAAAGCAAAGGACATACCATTAAAAAAAAGCGGGCCCTGTTAGATTTTGATACCTCTTTTTTAGAGTATTCTGCTCTAAAAAAGAGACCTGACCCCTCAACCAAAATAAAATTGGGGAGACAAAACCCCTATCCAAACAGGCCTCGAATCAACTCCCCCGGATCCTCTGCCTCCAAAATAGGCCGCCCCATTACCAGGTAATTCGCGCCCTCTTTCAACGCCTGTCTGGGGCTTGCCACACGTTTTTGATCGTGCAGATTCGCCCCTTCGGGACGAATGCCTGGGGTGAGTATTTTTTGCCTTTTTTCCACAATTTCTTTCACCCATTTTATTTCCTGGGGAGAACAAATAATTCCATTTACTTTTGCCTGTGCAGCAAGCGCCGTTAAACGCTGCACCTGCTGACGAATGGAATCCTTCACGCCGATGCTTTTTATTTCAGAACAAGAAGTAAGCACCGTCACTGCAAAGATTTGAGTTTTCTTTTGGGCCGCCTTTACCGCAGCCCTCATCATTTCTTCGCCGCCCAAGGCATGCACGCTTAGCAAATCGACCTGCAGCTTCAGCGCAGATTCCACCGCCTGGGCCACCGTGTTGGGAATATCGTGCAGCTTCAGATCTAGAAAAACCTTGAGTCCCTGCCCCTTGAGCCACTTGATAAAAGAAGGACCCTCTTGAATAAAAAGTCGTAGACCGACTTTGTAAAAGACTACTTCGGGTGAAAGCCTTTTCACCCAGGCCTTGGCGAGTTTTGCATTTTCAACATCAAGGGCGACTATGAGTGGGTTTAATTTCATAGGAATTTATATCTACCTCATCCGCCCTACGGGCACCTTCTCCTACACTAGGAGAAGGAATCGCTCAGTCCCCTCTCCTAGTGTAGGAGAGGGTTAGGGTGAGGTAGAACTTTACTTCACTAAACTTACCACCTTCTCCAACACCTTCTCCAAATCAATCTTCTCCATCTCCCCCGTCGCCCTATTCTTCAACTCCACCTTGCCCTCCGCCAAGCCTTTGGCACCCACCACCAGCCGGTAGGGCATACCCAGCAAATCCGCATCTTTAAACTTCACGCCAGCGCTTTCATCGCGGTCGTCGTAGAGCACCTCAATATTTTGACCTTGCAGATCGGCATACAATTTATCCGCCACCGTTTTGATGGCCTCATCTTTTACATTCAAGAGAATCAATTCCAGCGCAAAAGGGGCAATGGGCAAGGGCCAGACAATGCCGTTGTCATCGTGATTCTGTTCGATGGCGGCCGCAGCGGTGCGGCTGATGCCTATTCCGTAGCAACCCATCACCATGAGTTTTTCTTCGCCCTTTTCATCCAGATAAAGCGCCTTCATCGATTCCGAATATTTGGTGCCCAGATGAAACACCTGCCCCACTTCGATTCCCCGGTAGCTTTGCAGATCACTTTTTGTTTCGGGATCTTTTTTATCCGCAGGCACTTTATCGCTGGCATAGGCCACATCTCGGTCGGGAGAAACAAACACCTCATCTTCTCCGGAACTCGCCAGCACATGGAACTCGTGAGAGAGCGTTCCACCTATTTCTCCCGTCCCCGCCTCTACTGGCCTGAATTTCAAACCACAGCGCGTAAATATTTTTTTATAGACTTCAAACATCTTCCAATAAGTTTCCACCGAAGTCTTTTCATCCAGATCAAAACTGTAACAATCTTTCATGATAAATTCGCGGCCGCGCATCAACCCAAAACGAGGCCGCATTTCATCACGAAATTTGGTTTGAATTTGATAAAGATTTAAAGGCAATTGGCGGTAAGATTTTACATTCTGCCGCACCAGATCGGTAATGGCTTCTTCGTGCGTGGGACCAAAACAAAAGTCGCGTTCATGCCGGTCTTTGAAACGCAGCAACTCTTTTCCATACACGGGCCAGCGCCCCGTTTCTTCCCAAAGCTCGCGCGGCATCACAATGGGCAACAGCAGCTCCTGCGCCCCGGCCTTGTTCAGCTCATCACGCACAATGTTGGATATTTTGTTGAGCACCCGCAGGCCCAAAGGCAAATAGTTATAAACCCCTGCCGCCAGCTTGCGGATCATGCCCGCTCGCAGCATGAGTTTGTGACTAATCACCTCGGCTTCTGCCGGCACCTCTCTCAAGGTGGGGATAAAGGCTTGGGTAAATTTCATGGCTGCTTTGTTATAGAGAAAGTGATTCAAGATGCAAAGGGAAAATTGGATTTTTCCTTTTTATCCCTCCCCTTTAATCCATAGGTATCTACATAAGTCCTGTGATATTGATCTGGACTTACTTTGAAAGCTTCCTCCCCCCTGGAGGGGGAGGATTGAGGAGAGGGGGTATAATAGAAAAGTACCTTAAAATCCTTTATTTAAAAAAATGTACCTTTCTATTTATCCCCCTCTCCCTCTCCCTACCCTCTCCCTCCGGGGGAGAGGGTGGAGACATTGATCTACACTGTATCAAAGAGATGTGTAGATCCCTATGCCTTTAAGGCTGGGAGGGGTTGTCCAATCAACCTGCCCTCTTTAAAAACTTTTCCAACTCTTTAGTAGCAGGTAAGAGATAAAAGAATTTCTCGGGATACAAATAATCTTCACCCGACTCATCAATGACTCTCAGCAAACCTTTTTTTTCGGCTATTGCATCTGACTTTACTGAATAGATTTTCTTTTTTTCAAGAGAAGCGGAATATCCCTTATTTTGAATGCAAACTGCATAAGCCATAAATACCTCGGAATTATTTTAATATTTTCTTAATTCTAAATTCTCTTTTACCTATTCCATGAGCCTCATACCAATGAATTTCAGCTTTTACAATATCACCTGAATCTAACTTGATTTTAGCAAAGCCTTTTAACTTTCTCCAATAAGCAATTCCATAGTTTTTTTGGAGTCTCTTCAACTCTTTTATTCCTCTTCCAGATGCTATTACTTCAGTTTTGCTTATAGGTTCTAAAATTTTGAAGTTCATCACTCAAATCCCCCTACACCGCCCTACTCCGCGATTGCGTCAGCCCCGCATTGATTTGCGCCACCGCACCAATATTGGCCGCCTGCATCTGGGCCATAGCGCCGATGGCGGCGGCAATTAATTGGCCTAGCAGTTGAAGCATGGCTTGCAGCATTGCAGTTTGTTGTCGCATACGTTCTTGCGCCATTGCAGAACGTTCATGTATTCTTGCGGTAGCAATCTGTGCCCTGGCACTAGTTCTCGAACTCTCTCGAGTGGCCCTGGCTTGTATATTCGCTGCATCTATTGTAGCCCTTGCTTGTCTGTCTGATGTATAACGTGCCTGTGCCATGGCCGAACGTTCTCTCCGTGCCTCACGTCTATCTTCACCTGCTTCATGAGCACGACTATCCGCACTCTCCGTCCCTCGACCATGTCCAGCCCCAGCAGCAGCTCCGTGTCCAGCATTTCGACCTCCATGTCCGGTAGAACCTGCGCCACCCGTTCCTCCAGTTGTTTCTCCCTCACCTTCTGCAGAGGCACCATGAGCCTCGCGAATGCGTTGTACTTCGTCGTGTAATTCACCCGAGCTAGGCAGGGTCTGGTTTTGAGCGACGGCTGTGTGAATATCCCTCGCATAATTCGTGTTTTCTATTGGTGAAGTTTCTGCATTTTGTAGACGCAGATGATCTTCTGCCAAATTGCCCAGGTTGACCAAGCCTCCGTGTTCGTCACCAAAAAGATGGCGGCTAATCATGTAACGGGCGGCATCGTCTGGGCTTAAGTGCATTCGGGTAATCAGCTGGTCTTCCACGCCCTGACGCCAATCGGCAATGGTTTCTTGAGTGAGGGTTTCTACACTGAGGTGACGAGGGTTGTCTTCATCGACCACACGATGGAACAAATTACTGGCGATATCGGTGTTCAAATTTTGCGCCACATGGCCTTCCATGTCTCGCGTTAATCCCAAATGCATCTCGATGGCTCGGGCTTGGCGAGCGTCCAGACCTTGATGCAAGAGATGCTGATGAACTCCCTCCACATAAGTTTGATTCATGGCAGGCCCAACTACCACACGGGTTGCAGGGCTCATGTCACGATGAGCAATGGCATCCAGCCGCTGCCCCACTTGGGTGAGATTTGCCACCGCATGACCATTCTGCCCAGTGCCACCTGCTTCATTCTCCAAACCAAGCTCTCTATCTAAACCCGAATCCCCTGTAGCCATGATTGCGGCATCGGGATCGCTTTCGCTGGCAGAGTGAGAGCTGGTACTAGCCGCTGGACGATGGGCGCCTCGATCTGCTGTGGTAGCACCTGTTGAAGCAGGTCTGACTATAGCCGGCGGAACTTCATCAGCGACTTTAGTCCCGATACCCCTTGCACCCGTAGCGGCCCCTGCCTCAGCCGGTGCAGCCCCCCCTAAATCGCTTTGAATTGCTGTAATTTCAGTTTGAATGCCCTGCAACTCGGCATCAGGTCTCACTTCGTGCAGTTGAGTACTAGGTGGAATGGGAGCATTTGGAGCAAGATGCAAACCAAACAAGGTGTTGGCTATTTCCTGAGGCGTATGGTTCGCAGTAGGGTTCCCATATTCATCAATCAAACCCTCCCCCCGCAAAACTTGTAGGCCCACCAAATCGCGAGACGCCCCCGGATACCGACCTAAAAACTCATTCATCACCTGTCGACGCTCGGTGTCGAGTCGGACGGACTCGGCGGTGAGGCGGGGGGTTGTGGTGGATGCAGTGGGTGTTGTTGAAGCGGGAGTAGCAGGCATCCTAGTACCCCCAGATAATGCTGTAAACGCCGGCGGTGGAGGGGGGGGATTTGCGGCTACAAAAGAACCCGCTGGTGTAGAAGGGGGCACATTGTATTCAATTTTTTGCCAACTAGCTGCAGATCCTATTTGAAAATATTCTGTCACATGAGCTGTATTATTATTATTAGCAATTGTTCTCCCTCTAAATACCCAAGTTCCGGTCGGTACTGCATGATGCGCAGGTATTCTAAGAATTGTGCCGGTGGAAGTGAACCTTAAATTAAAAGCAGTACCACAATTGGTATTTATAGGAGCAGTTACTGTATAAACCATGGCCCCTACTGGAGTTGGCGCACCAGCTGTCGCTGCCGCCGCTTGCTCCTGCGCCGCTCTTGCTGCCACTTGGTCTTGCCTCAGCTCTTGAGCAAAGGCCATTTGATCCCTTTCCGTCATTCCTGGATTAGCACGGCTATTTGCCCAGTCACTGAGTCCCTGCGCTGCATGATCTCCACTGGGCCATGCGGGGGGTAAGGGGGGAGCCGCCCTCAATATTCCACAGGCAATTCCATGCTGTTGAGTCAGTTCCGTGGAAATTCCTGCGGCCTGATGCGTTTGCAAAAAACGCAGGGCGGTTTGTAGCTGCAGGTAGCGTTCAAAATGCCGGTGGGCTGGCCCATCTGTCGTCCCTTCTGCAGCCAACTCTCTCAATATTCGCGCCCCTTCATCCACGGGCGGCGGTGTACTCGGGGCAGCAGTCCGTGCAGCATGTCCAGCATGGCCATGATGTCCACGCGCAGGCGCAGTTGCAGGCGTGGCTGCCGTAGACGTGGGTGCCTCTGGATGAAGAATCGTATAAAGATCGGCCTGCTCTGTAGTGATAACACCTCGGGAAGCCAGAGAGGCGGCATCCCCGCCCCCCTGACCAATACGAGTAAATATATCCGCAGGAATAATAGAAGCATCAGGCCGCGCCCGGATTTCATCTGGAGTGCCGCTGAGAGGGGCCCTGGGATTATTCCCCACAATCCACATTCGCGAACCGTCGGGCAGGGCGTACACATCGCTATTTCCCCGCGCATTATACCTCCCCACAAAAACAGCCTCCGCGGGTACTGAGGCAGGATGCGCTATTCCAGGCTGTTGAGTAGAAGCTTGTACCCCGCCAGCCTCAGCCAACAATCTCGAATACTCCTCGTTTCCCGACGCATTCACGTAAGTCATTAAGCGTTCATATTCTTGTCGTGGGCTAGTAGAAACTCGCTGAGTGACAAAGTCTCGTAAAGGGGCTGCGGCCGGTCCATCCCTTTCAAACTCCTGGGCCTGTCTTTGCAATTCACCGGGATGATCAAAAGGATGAGCATTTGCAGAAGTTTCTTCCAAGTGGCGTAAATAGGCCACGGCAATTTGACGAGGGCTAGCTCTGTTTACCCCATCGGGGTGATCTCGAGCAATTGCTGCGGCCGCCTGGGTTACAAAATTCTGGCGAGCTTCTCGTTGGGTATCTGCATAGGCTGGGGCAGAATTGACGTTTCCATTAATTCCCAAATTTTGCACGGCAGCAAAAGAACGCAGACAAGCAGAAGTGCTAGAATCTCGCACCTGGTTAGATGCGGGATGTAGGTATCCTTGTTGCAGCATCTGCGGAGGCTCATCTGTATCTCGGGGTAAAGCGGGTACGTGTAAAGCCTCCGCCATCAAATGGCGAGCCACAGCATGGGCATCGGGTTCAGAGATAAAAGTGCCATTCACACCGTGCCGTATTCCGTCAGAGAGATGATCTTCCCAATACTGCAGCAAACGCTGTTGCACACCCCCCAAATTAGGTTGATGGCCATAATGCTCACTCCCATTCAACACCTCAGTCACTTCAGCGGGTGGAGCATCCCCTAAGATATCTGTGAACATTTCCTGAAAGGGCAGCGCTGCCTGATAGTTCCCCGCTAATCGAGCTCTGGCATCACTTAAAGCCCGTGCTATTTGAGAGTTAGTGGGCCCTGTGCCAGTAGTTCGTAGATTAGCATCGGCTGCTTGAGGCGCTGGGCTTGCTGGCAACTGAATTTGAGGAAGCTGGTTTCTGAGCTCAGTTCTAAAGGCCGTAGCTACCGCATTGGGGTGTTCTTGCCCCAGATAATTTGCACGTTGCAAAATAAAATTGAGTCGGTCACTCGCATGTACACCTGCTTCATGTCCCGAAACCCAAAGCCTGGCGCGAGCCAAATCATTTTCGTTTACTGCGGAATTGGAAGCCGTCGAAACACTCTCTGCAATCCGCTGCGCCAAGGCTTCTCGGGCTTGGGGAAGCAGGGCATTCGTCAAGGCTTCACGGCTGGGATAACTCTCTAAAAAACGCAATGACTGCTGCATTTGCGCAGGAGTCGCATGCCAACCATCAGTAAATCCACTGGTGTCAGTGTGACCATAAGGCAGGGGGAGTGACTCGCTCAGAGACATTGCATCGTCTCGTGAAAAGCTTAGAGGCGATCTTTGTAAAACATCACGAACTGAGCGACGAAAGAAACTTACTTGAATTGAAGAATCGATCTCCCTCAGGGAAGAATTGGGATTGATGACTCCTGGTCTATCAATCCATCCTGCCTCTCTAAGAAGTGCAACATTCCTCCCATCCAACTCCGACGTCCTCTCTTCTATACCGATAAGCACTAAAAGACGCTCCGCCCTTTGAGTGGTCGCAATCAGGTGATCCACTTCGTCAGAGGTGTAATGCCCACCACTGGCAGTCGATTGTCCAATGTGATGATCTTGAGGCAAAGCGGCCAAGGCATGAGTATAGTTATCTGAAGGGTTTCCATAAAGATTTCCCAAGGCAATTTCCACCCTCGCCCGCAAGCTTTGACCACACACATCCCGCAAGTTGTCTGCATTGAGATTAGTGTTTGCATTAATACCCCCTAAATAACTACTAACCAAACTACGCCTATCTGCCACATTACGCGGCAGTGAATCCATAATTTGATTCACTGATTGATCGATCTCCGCGTTGTTCCTTACTCTCCCATCACTGGATCTGGCTACCACAGTTCGTAACCTTGTCCTTAAACTGTCTTCTTGGCGACGATCTTCCCGAGCCTGAACCACTGCTTGCTGTGCCAGGGCAGGATTGAAATCGGAGGCAGGCAAACCATCATTACCGGCCAAATGATTTTCTACGGCAAATTGTTGAAATTGAACATCGGTCATCAAGGGCGGAGTACCACCGGTCAGTTGCTGCCGCACTTCTACCAGAAGACGGGTTTGTTGTGCGCGCTGAACCAGTTGATCCGCCGGCACGGCCGCAGACATTCGCTGAGCTTGATCTTCAGGCATTCCAAAATCATGAACATAACGTTGCTGCAAATTCGTCCTTAAATTTCGGTCTAGTTGGGTATTGAGCGATTGGGGAGTAGGAGGCGGAGTTTGCGTCATTCGTTGGAGTTCATTACTGATCCAATTTTCACGTGTAGTTCCAGTAGGAGGATTATCGATATACGCCAAGGCCCTGGCTTGACCTTGAGCTCCCCCTCCAAAAACCCGAGAGAGCCGACTAAATAAATCCTGCTCTTGCACGGTAGGAGCAGCTCTTTGTGTGCCATTGGCCTCGGTCATGGGCTCGGGGGCGGAGGCGGTTTCGCGGGCATGGTCGAGTTGCATGAGTTGGCGGAGTTGGGCGTCACTAGATACCCCCTCTAAAACTTGCCCACCTTTTGGAGCACCCTCAGCCGAGACAGTGCCAGACCTATGCTGGTCGTCAGCCTCTTGCACACGAGCAAAGTGCCCATTCCCATCTTGATAATAATTGAATTGAGTAGAAGTATCGCCTGTAAGAATCCTCGTCCAATTGGTCATAGTGGCTCCAGTTTAGAAAATGCTACCTTAGCGCTTACCTATAAACCTCGCGTCTATGCGCTACTTTGATGACTATCACCCTCAACACGTGATCAAAAATTTCATACATCACTCGATAATCTCCAACCCGAATACGATAAACATTTTCCTCACCCTTCATTTTCTTCACGGCGTGTGGTCGTGGGTTCTCAGACAATTTTAAAATTTCTTTTTCAATTTCCAAGCGATCACTTTTTTGTATTTTTTCAAGCTGCTTTCGAACAACTCTGGAAATTTCGATTCTATAACTCATCTGCATCACCCAACTCTTTTATAACCTGCTCAAAGGGAATCAATTCGAGATCAGGATCTTCCCGAAATTGGCGCAATGTTTCCAAATCTAGTCTATCTTCCAAGGCCTCTATTTCTTCTTCATCCATGGGCGACATAATCACGGCCAGTTTTTCATCCCCATCTTTTACAGTTACCCAATCGCCCTGTTTCACTTGCTGTATGGCTTTTTTAAGTTCATTGATGTTTTGGTGGATGTCGATTTCTATCATAATGAAAATACTCCTTTCCCAGAGTATATATCGGTAAATACGGGAGTTAAAGTTGCTAAAGTTTCAACGATTTATTTTATCGGAATTTAATAAAGTAGGCTAAATAAAAATGATTAAGCAAAATTATAGATTTTCGTGCTCTCCCCACCCTTTTTGCCCTTGAAAAAACCCAAACGTTCAGGTTAGACCCACTCACCATCTTTTTAGCGGGAGTAGCTCAGTTGGTAGAGCATCAGCTTCCCAAGCTGAGGGTCGCGGGTTCGAGACCCGTCTCCCGCTTTTTTAATTATCAAGCACTTAAGATAATTTATCAATTATTTGATTGAATATTTTACTGGGGATTACTCGGGTTCGAATATACGGTAGCGGGAAGTATGAGGGCTAAAATCGTCCCGTAGACAATACTGATTAAACACACAGCGGCACCGTGACCCACTTCTTCCATGTTGTCCAAGTGTTGCAAGATTTGTATAAACCCGAGAACCGCCACTAAAATAGTTGAGGAGACAATGATCCCCTTTATTCTCTGGGCATAAAGCTCCAGTTCCTTGTTCGAAATAGGTACAATTTGAATGCCCACGAGAGAATTAAGCACCCCTGCCACAGTTGTTTGAGCGCCCACACTGAAAATGGATCCGCAAATGGTGATTCCCAGGATGAATGCGAGGGTAAGCGGTTGGAGCAACTGAATTAAATGGCCCCCTTCCAAAAGAACAAACATCGACACTAAAACGCCCAGCAAAAAAATCCCAAAAACTTTGCTCACGGTTTTTTTATTAGACATATTCCCCTCCCTTTCAAATCGGTATAGGCAAATGAATGCCGAATTACTGTTATTGAATAAGCTCAAGCGGATGCTCTTCGTATTTTATATTGCCAGCCTTGAAACAAAAAGACTAAAACTATTTTTTTTAAATTTACCCCTTTTATGTCTATTTTACTTTCCGTACAAAATCTTAAAAAAACATTTGGCGCAAAACCTTTATTCGAAGGTCTGAACTTCAGCATCGAAAGCGGCGAACGCATTGGCTTAATTGGCCCCAACGGTGCTGGAAAAACCTCGCTGCTTCGAATTTTAGCGGGGCAGAGTAGCCCGGATACAGGTGAGCTGTCTGTACAACGTGGTTTGCGCATTGGTTTTTTGGAACAAGTTCCACAATTTAATCCAGGCACTACCATCGAATCCTGTCTTCTGGAAGCCCGCAGCCACGGTGAAGATTGGGAATTTTTAGGGCGCGCTCAGGAATACCTTTCGAAATTAGGCTTGGAAGATCATCAAAAATTATCTGAAGAGACCCCCATCGCCAATCTTTCTGGAGGATGGAAAAAACGCATTGCGCTCATTCGCGAGCTGCTGCGAGAGCCTGATTTGCTGTTATTGGATGAACCCACCAATCATCTGGATATCGAAAGTATTTTGTGGCTGGAGGATCTGCTCTCTCACTCCAACTTTGCGACACTCACCATCACGCATGACCGCTATTTTTTGCAGCGGGTGAGCGACAGAATTTTGGAATTGGATCGGCAAAATCCCGGTGGTATCTTGAGTGTCAAAGGAAACTATGCCGATTATTTGGAACTCAAAGAACAAATTTTAGCCAATCAACAAAAGCAAGAAACGGTGCTGCGCAACACGCTTAGACGCGAAACCGAATGGCTACGCCAAGGCGCCAAGGCGCGTACCACCAAACAACAGGGGCGCATCAAGCGTGCGGAGGTTTTAAAAAATACCGTCGAAGAAATTTCGGCACGCAATCAAACTTTTACGACACAAATTGATTTTCAATCCAGCGAACGGCATCCCAAAAAATTACTCGAAGCGAAAAACATCTCCAAAACTTTTGGAAATCATGTCTTGTTTAAAAATCTGGATCTGCTTTTAAGCCCCAAAACTCGCCTGGGACTCATAGGTCCCAATGGCTGCGGAAAATCCAGCCTGCTGCGGGTTTTATGTGGGGAAGAGGTTCCAGACAGCGGAGAAATATTTCATTCCGAACACCTGGAGATTGCCTACTTTGAACAAAATCGCGAAAGTCTGGATCCTGAAACCACTTTGCTGCGAACCCTTTGCCCGAGTGGAGATCAAGTGGAATACCGCGGAAACTCCGTGCATATTCGAGGTTATCTCGATCGCTTTCTCTTTCGACCGGAACAAATGGAAATGAAGGTGGGCAAGCTTTCCGGCGGAGAACAAAGCCGCGTACTCATTGCCCGCCTGATGTTGCGCCAAGCCAATTTGCTGATTTTGGATGAACCCACCAACGATTTGGATTTGCAGACTTTGAATATTTTGCAAGATTGCCTGCTCGATTTTCCGGGTGCCATTTTACTCGTCACCCACGATCGCTATTTTTTAAGCCAGGTGGCCAATAAACTGCTGGCGTTTAATCCCAGAAAAAACGGAGAGAACATCTTCTTTGCCTCGCTGGATCAATGGGAAGACTGGTATGAGGAAGAAAAAAAATCCTTGATGCAGGAAAAACGAGACGAAAAGAAAAATATTTCCAAGCCCGAAAAATCGGGTTCTAAAAAAGGAAAGCTGACTTTCAAAGAACAATTGGAGCTTGATGGTATAGAGGTCAAAATTCAGGGCTTGGAAGCAGAGCTTGAAAAAGTGAATCGCGATCTGGAAAATCCGGAGAATGTTACAAACTCCAGCAAACTTTTAGAGCTTAGTCAGAATATATCGAAAACGCAGGAAGCAATGGATGATTTCTATGCCCGCTGGGCGGAATTGGAGAAAAAAAGAGGTTAGAATTTTTCTCCCTGTCATTGCAAACTAACCAAAAAACACCTCCGCCACTTTTTGAAGCTCCGCATCCACTTGCTTCACTTTACCAGCCGATTTTTGAATGGGTAGGGTTTGGATTTCATTTCCGGAGAGCACCACCAATTTTCCAAAATCTTTTTTTCTCGCCAGCTCCACCGCCTTCACACCCAGGCGCGTGGCCAAGATGCGGTCGAACGCGGTGGGGGTGCCACCCCGTTGCACATGACCCAAAACCGTGACTCTTACTTCGGAGTTACTTCTCCGTCTCAACTCAGTCGCCAAGGCCTCTCCAATGCCTCCCAGTTTAATATCTCCGTATTCGTCTCGAGTGGAAGGCGTCTCTAAAATCTTTTTCCCTTCCAGCTCTATTTTTGCATCTTCAGAAACCACAAAAATACTGAATTTCCGCCCACGCTTTGCACGAGCCTTCACAATGTCGCACAACCTAATAATGGGAAAAACTTTTTCGGGAATCAAGATGGCGTCCGCACCTCCCGCAATCCCTGAGTAGAGGGCAATCCAACCTGCATGTCGACCCATCACTTCGACAATCATCACCCGCTGATGAGACTCTGCTGTGGTGTGCAAACGGTCAATGGCTTCGGTAGCAATTTGCACCGCCGTATCAAAACCGATACTGTAATCCGTCCCCCAGGTGTCGTTGTCGATAGTTTTGGGGATACAAATCACCGGCATTCCACGACGATAAAACTCCGCCGCAATCTGCAAGGTGCCTTCACCGCCAATACTCAGCAGCGCATCGAACTTCTGCTCACGAAAATATTTTTCTGCCGCTTGAATACTTTTTTCAGATTTTAAAGGATTGATGCGCGCCGTACCGAGGATAGTGCCACCCAAAGTCAGAAGCCCTGAGATTTTTTTATGGCTCAAAAGAATGGATTTTCTCTTTGCCAAACCCGCCCAGCCCTCCAAGATGCCATGCACCTCATCTCCCTCGGCCCAGGCAGATTTTGCAATGGCGCGAATGGCCGCATTTAAACCAGGGCAATCGCCCCCTCCGGTGAGAACGGCTATTTTCATAGTCTTGGGATTAGAAAGGAACTTTGTAAAAATGACAAGTATTGAGCTTGTTTTTTTGAAAAAAAATGACTACTCAGATTCAAACAGTGTCTGGCAACATCAAAAAAAGGCAATTTATGAAATTCACACGAATTACCAGTAATCCAAACCAAATGGGAGGAGTCCCTTGCATACGTAAACTGCGTATTCCTGTGGCAACTGTTGTCGGAATGTTTGCAGAGGGAATGAGTAACGAAGAAATTCTTAAATATTATCCAGATCTCACTCAAGAAGATATTTTGGAATCTCTTAAATTTGCCGCAGAAGCCCTTCAGGAAAGAGAAATACCTCTTCATCACTAGGTTTTTAATCGCATGAAATTTTTAATTGATAATTGTCTTTCGCCCTATTTGGCAGAGGCTTTAAGTAATTTAGAACATGATGCAGTTCATGTTAGGGAATATAATCTACATCAAGCAGAAGATTTAGTAATTCTTCAACGAGCTATCCTGGAAGAAAGAATTATTATCTCCGCCGATACTGATTTCTCAACAATCCTGGCATTAAATATTCTCGAAAAACCTTCTCTTATTTTATTTAAGAAAAACTCTCCACGTCATCCCAAAGAACAAATTAAACTTCTTTCAAATTACTTAGAAAAATTCTCAAACGAATTGAAAGAAGGTTCAATTGTCATCTTCGAAGAAGAGCGTATTCGTATCAGAAAATTGCCTATTCTTCATTAACTCAGGAGTTCATTTTGAAAAGCCGATCTGAAAGAGTAAAACAACTTTTAAGCAGTTTGCAAACCCGCATCCTTGTGCTGGACGGTGCCATGGGCACCATGTTGCAATCCAAAAATCTGAGTGCAGAGGATTTTGGAGGACTGGAACTCGAAGGCTGTAACGAAAATTTAGTACTCACGAGACCGGAGGTCATTAGCTCCATCCATGAAACCTATCTCAAGGCCGGTGCGGATATTATTGAGACCAATACTTTTGGTGCTACTCCGCTTGTTTTAGCGGAATACAATCTCTCTCAAAAGGCTTATGAGATTAATTTCAAGGCGGCGCAATTGGCGAGAGCTGCGGCAGATAAATATTCAGAGATCCCCCTCTCCCGAAAACCCTGCGGCTTTTCCTCACCCCTCCAGGGGGGAGGGGACGAAAAATCCCCCCTCCCTCGACGGGAGGGGGTTAGGGGGCGGGTGAAGCCTCGCTTTGTCGCAGGCTCTATGGGACCTACCACCAAAGCCTTGTCCGTCACGGGTGGCGTCACTTTTGAAGAACTGGTCGAAAATTTTTATCAGCAGGCCAAAGCCCTTTATGAAGGCGGCGTGGATTATTATCTGCTCGAAACCTGCCAAGACACGCGCAATATCAAGGCAGGCATTTTAGGCATTCAAAAATTCTTAGCTGAAGTGAAAGAACCTTTGCCCATTGCGGTTTCGGTGACGATTGAACCGATGGGGACCTTGCTGGCTGGGCAAACCATTGACGCACTGGCGGCGTCCCTCGCCCATGTGGATCTTTTATATATTGGACTCAACTGTGCGACCGGCCCTGAATTCATGACCGATCATATTCGTACCTTAGCCGCGCTCACCAAGACTCGCGTGGCGTGTGTGCCCAATGCGGGACTTCCGGACGAAGACGGAAAATATCTGGAAACACCCGAGATGATTTGTCGTGTGCTCGATCGATTTATTGACGCAGGCTGGATTAATCTGGTCGGCGGTTGTTGCGGCACAACGGACCCTCACATCGCGGCACTGGCTAAACTCGTACAGGGGAAAAAGCCTCGTATTCCCGTTCAGCATCACAAATCTTTTCTCTCGGGAATTGAGTATCTGGAAATTACAGACGAGATGCGTCCTGTCATCGTCGGCGAACGTAGCAACGTGATCGGTTCCCGTAAATTTAAACAGATGATTGCTGCAGGACAATATGAAGAAGGCGCCGAGATCGCCCGTGCCCAGGTAAAAAATGGGGCTCAGATTATTGACATCTGTATGGCTGATCCCGACCGGGATGAAGCAGCGGACATGAAGCAATTTCTCGAACAGGTGATCAAAAAAGTAAAAGCACCCCTGATGTTCGATTCGACGGATGCAAAAGTTTTCGAACTGGCCCTGCCTTACTCGCAAGGAAAAGCCATTTTAAATTCCATCAATTTAGAAGATGGAGAAGAGCGCTTTGAAAAGGTAGTACCTCTCGCGAAAAAATATGGTGCCGCGTTGGTGGTAGGTCTGATTGATGAAGATAAAACGCAAGGCATGGGGGTCACGCGCAAACGTAAGATGGAAATTGCCAGGCGCAGCTATAAACTCCTCACCGAAAAATATGGCGTTTTACCGGAAGACATTTACTGGGATTGTCTGGTCTTTCCGGTGGGCACCGGAGATCAAAATTATGTGGGATCTGCCATTGAAACGATTGAAGGGATCCGTTTAGTCAAAAAAGAATTCCCTCTGACCAAAACCATTTTAGGAATTTCCAATGTTTCATTCGGTTTACCTCCGGCAGGACGTGAAGTCTTAAATTCAGTTTATCTCTATCATTGCGTGCAAGCGGGTTTGGATCTGGCCATTGTGAATGCAGAGAAACTGGAACGTTACGCCACTCTTCTGGAGGAAGAGAAAAAATTAGCGGAGGATTTACTATTTCATACCCCTCACCCTAACCCTCTCCCCCAAGGGGCGAGGGGATCGGAAGGCCCCTCTCCCTCGAGGGGAGAGGGCCAGGGTGAGGGTGAGGGTGAGGGTGAAATATCTGACCCCATCGCCGCTTTCGCTGCTTACTTTCGCGTAAAAGCACCTCAAGTGAAAAAAGATTTAAAGACCTTCCCTTTAAATGAACGCCTTGCTCGATACATTTTAGAAGGTTCTAAAGATGGCCTCAAAGAAGATTTGGACAAGGCACTGCAAAACTCCAAACCCTTGGAAATTATCAATGGTCCCTTGATGAAGGGCATGGATGAAGTTGGCCGGCTCTTTAATAAAAATGAACTCATTGTCGCCGAAGTTTTACAAAGTGCTGAGGCCATGAAAGCCGCTGTGGCTCATCTAGAGCCGCATATGGATAAAGCCGATACTTCGGTGCGAGGAAAAGTTCTGCTCGCGACGGTCAAAGGCGACGTGCATGACATCGGGAAAAATTTAGTGGATATTATCTTGTCGAACAACGGATTCAAGGTCATCAACCTGGGAATTAAAATTCCACCAGAACAGCTGATTGCCGCAGTGCGCGAGCATCAGCCCGACATGATTGGGCTGTCGGGTCTACTCGTCAAATCCGCCCAGCAAATGGTGATTACTGCAGAAGATTTCACCAAGGCTGGAATTGATCTCCCGATGCTTGTAGGGGGGGCCGCGCTTTCCCGTAATTTCAGCGACTTTAAAATCACTCCCGCGTACCGTGGATTGGTCGCTTACGCCGCAGACGCCATGAATGGCCTGGAATTGGCTAAGCGTGTGGTGGACAAAGTTGAATTCGAGAAATTGAAAGAAGAATTAAAAAAGCGTCAAGCGGAGAAAAAAGTTGAAATAAATAGTTCCGTCCAGCCAATTGAAGAAAGTAATGAGAGGGCCCCGCAAATAGAAATACTCCGTGAAATACCAGCAGTCCCAGACTTTGAGCGGCATCTGATTCGCAATACACCCGTCGATCATATTTTCCCCTTCATTAATCCACTGATGCTTTATGGACGTCACTTGGGAATTAAAGGAGGAATCATTAAACAGATCGTAAAATCCCCCCCAACCCCCCTTAATAAGGGGGGAGTAAGGGGGGATCTTGAAAAAGCGTTAGAGATTTATGACATCGTCGAATCACTGAAAAACGAATGTAGAAATGGCTTGCTCAAACCCCAAGCCATTTACCGGTTTTTCAAGGCCAGTTCGAATGGAAATGAAATTTTTCTAATGGATGCGAATGGAAAAAAATTATCGAAATTCAAATTCCCTAGACAAAAGCAGGCCAACGGTTTGTGCTTGGCAGACTATATTACCCCTCACCCTAACCCTCTCCCTCAAGGGGCGAGGGGATCAGAAGTTCCCTCTCCCTTGAGGGGAGAGGGTCAGGGTGAGGGTGCCAAATTTGACAATATTTGTTTATTCATCGTCACCACCGGGACAGGCATTCGAAAAATAGCCGAAGATCTAAAGAACAAAGGCGAATACCTCAAATCTCACGTCTTACAGTCCCTAGCCCTGGAAACCGCAGAAGCTTATGCAGAATATTTGCATTCTAAAATTCGCAACATGTGGGGTTTTTCTGACAGTCCTGAAATGACCATGATGGATCGATTTCAAGCGAAGTACCACGGAAAGCGCTACTCTCCTGGCTATCCCGCCTGTCCTAATTTGGAAGACCAGAAAATTATTTTCGATTTGTTGAAGCCCGAAGATATCGGCGTAGAACTGACGGATGGATTTATGATGGAACCAGAAGCCTCGGTTTCGGCGATTGTATTTCATCATCCGCAGGCGAGTTATTATGGAGTGGGATGAATTTACTATTGAACTGATGCTTAATAAATGTTTAAACTATAAGCACAAGAAAAGGAGATATTTTATGAAAAATAAAAACACAGTTCACACCACCATTAATATTTCAGCAGATTTAATGAAACGCGCCATGAAAGTATTCAAGGGCAAAACCAAGACAGAAATTATTCATGAATGCTTAGAAAATAGTGTCAGAAATTACGAAGTTGTGGATTTTTTTAAAAAAAATGCGGGGAAAAGCAAGGTAGTTGATTATGAGCGATAAAGTCCTATTAGACACAAGTATTCTCATTGAAGTGACTAAAAGAGGCAATTTCATTTCATCTATTGAAACTTTTTTAAATCCAAAAATTAAAATTTACACCTCTGCAGTTTCTTTAAATGAGTATCTACGTGGCTGTCACGATAAAGAATCTTTAGATATTGCCATGGGTCTAATCTCACTCTTCGGAGGAAAAACGATTGTTCCTACCTATTCAAATTGGATTGAATGTGCCCACATCTCAGAACTTCTTCTCAAAATAAAAAAACGAAACAAACAAGATATCCTTCTATTACAAAACGATATCTTAATTGCGTTAGGATCGCGTGACACGCAAGCTACTTTAATTACCGCAGACAAAACAGATTTTTCTCTTATTCAAAATTATCTCAAATTTGATGTCGAATATTGGAACTAATCTTTTTCAAAATACCCCTTCTTCCTAAACCACTGAAGAGTTCTACCAATGGTTTCTTTCAAATTCGTTTCTCTCAAGCCCAATTCATCCTTAGCTTTTTGACAATCCACATGAATTCCATTTTGGATGAAATCCAAACCTACGACAGGAAATATGGGCTTTTGCTGATTGAATGCCTTGGAGAAAATCTCGGCTGCTAAAGCCAAGGGACGAGCCAGAACAAGAGGCATCTTAAAATGCGGGGCTGATACTTTGGCGAGACCCGCCACGATCTGACAAAATTCAGGGAAGGTGGTATTGACGCCTCCCAAGATGTAACGTTCGCCTATCCTTCCTTTTTCCAGGGCGTTCACTTGAGCATGAGCCACTTCGCGCACATCCACTACATTCATTTTTCCATTAAAAATAAAAGGAAGATTTTTACGCGCAATTTCTAGCACCAGAGTCCCCGAGGTAGGCTTTACATCGCCTTCTCCAAAGAGGCCCGTTGGATTCATGATGATAATAGGCAACGACTTTCGAGCCGCCTTCAGGACTTCCTGTTCCATGAGATATTTAATTTCATAATAGAGCCCAGGCATTTTTTTAGATTCATAGGGTGTTTCTTCATTAGAAAGAGAAGAGGTTTCTTTTCCAATCGTACTGATGGAACTGGTATAAATACATTTCTTGATTTTATTTTTTTCCAAGGCCTTCAAAAAATGTTGGGTCTGCTGCAGGGCCTCTTTGATTTGCGCTTCCCGGTCTAAAGAATATAATGGATAATAAGCGCCCGCATGAAAGACAGACGAACAACCCTTCATGGCTACATTTAAAGAAGATAGATTATTTAAGTCCCCAAAGAAAATTTCAACTTCCAGATTTTCCAAGGCCAAAAGAGAACTTTCGGGACGCACAAAGACGCGAACTTTAAAATTTCTTTTTAAGAGTTCTCGAACCAAATGAGAACCCAGAAAACCAGAGGCGCCGATGACGAGTGTTTTCATAACAAAGAATGTAAACCCAACAAAAGGGAAATAATAAAAATCACCCTTTCACTTTTAAAAAAGTTGAATACGGATGAATCAAATGTCAATTTGAATTTTTGCAAAAGCTTCATTCAAGCGCCGGGCAAGTTTTGACTCACAGTACTTATAAAATTTTGCGGATGATTTGGAAAATTCAATTTCAAACTACACGATGAATTTCACTCCATTTTACCGTCTTTTTTTCTTTGATTTCTTTTTTCGCCTTTCTATATTTTTTCTTTACTTCCGGGCTCAAAAAGAAAGTCGACATTTCCTCATCATCATCCACCGAAAAACTGAGAAAATCGACAAACAACTTCGCTTGTAGTTTTTTCTTCAAGGGAAGATTGTGAATTTTTTTATGTATTTCTTTTTCTAAAGCAAGAGCTGTATTCACAACCCTAACTATAAAAGATCTGCGACTGAGATCAATCGAAAAACTGTCTAAAAAAACACCCCATTCACTCTTGCAAATGGGGTGTTCGTAAATTGAAGTTTGTCATTGCTACATTCAAATCACGCCGCAATGGGATGTATACTTTTCAAATCTTTCAGATTTTTCTGCGCCTGCCACAAATCATAATTTTGCTGCAGATTAAGCCACAGCTGAGGAGTTGTTTTTAATGCTGCTGATAAACGCAGCGCAATGTCTGTGCTGATATGCCCTTGTTCGTTTACAAGTTTTGAAATTGTTGAACGAGAAATTTTCAACACTTTTGCCAACTCAGAAACGCTCACATGGAGTGGTTCTAAATAATGCCGCTTTAATATTCCACCAGGATGAGTAGGTTTTCTTTTTTTCTCTAACATATAAAATTCCTTTTTAATGATAATCGATTAAATCGATATCAAAAGCCTTGCCCTTCTCAAACCGAAAAACCAACCGCCAGTTCCCAGAGATTTTAATTGCCCACTGCCCCTTCAAATTTCCTTTCAATGGATGTAAGTCCGATCCTGGATAATTCATATCTTCAATTTCAACTGCAGCATTTAATTGGTCTAAAATATCTTCTAGTTTTCGTCTAAACTGAGAAGGAATTCCTTTAATGCTGCCTGAAATGAAAAATTTTTCTAAACCTTTGTGACGAAAATTAATAATCATTTTAAATTAAACTGCACCTATGCATTCCCCTACACTTTACCATTTTTTTCTTCAATTTTTTTACCTTCTTAACTTTAACCTTGAGTTCCGCAGATTTTAAGAATGATTTGTCTCAAAAGTCCTCCCTCCCTTGAGGGGAGGGAGCTAGAGGGAGGGTGATAGTGGATGTAAGTTGCATCAAAATCACCCTCACCCTAACCCTCTCCCCTCAAGGGAGAGGGGAAATGCTTGTTAAATCCGTATTTATTGGAAATAGCAAAGTTTACATCTAAAAATCTGCGGAACTCAAGTTTAACTATAAAAGATCTGCGACTGAGATCAATCGAAAAACTGTCAAAAAAAAAAAACACCCCACTCACTATTGCAAATGGGGTGTTTTTCAATTCTCAAAACCTGCAATCACGGCGGCGGAATATTACCACCTAATCGAACAGCCGTTGAAGAAAAGTAGTAGCTTGGGTGCGTCAAAAAGTAAAAGAGATGCTGTTCCATTTTTCACCCTCTCCCTGCCCTCTCCCGTCCAAGGAGAGGGTGAAGAGTGGAACAACTAATGCGGCCCTACCAAAATTCCTTGCATTCCTATCCACATCACTGAACCCTTTAAAAAACTAGGAACAGTCGTTTCATCTGTATATTTCATTACCATCACTACAGCTATCGATCGTTTTACAGTGCCTCCATCTGCAAAGGGGACAGCCGTTTTGCCTTTCATATAAGCGTCCCCCGTGCCACCAGGACCTCTATCCATAAAACATTGCAAGGTCGATTTAGGGCTCAGTTCTGGATGCGCACCGTCCAAGGGAATCGTAGGATTCCACGCTGCAGGACAAGGCGGCAGGTCGGCAGGATGAGCCGCAATAACTGCAGCGGGAATCACATAATCACTGCCTATAGCAGGATCTATCAGGCTTGTAGTGTTGATGATCCCAGTCGTAATGGTTGTTTTTAACAAATTATCTGCTACTTCACTAGGTTGAATAATGCCATTATGATAAGGGTTGATCGATTTTATATTCACATGTGGAATCACCAGTTCCCCGGTCTCCGTGTTGTAAGTTCCCATGCGGTCCGCTGCTGACAACCTGGGGTCTGGATCTGGTACCATCACATAATAAAAATAGGAACACTTACCCCCTGCTGCAGGATAAGGAGCTGAAATATCCGCATTCGTTGGTTCATCACAGGCAGGAGTTTCACTATTATCATCACAGGAAACTCCACCACGACAGGTAGTATTCTTGGAAGTAAATACCCGAATCAAACTTTTTCTCTCATCTACAGACATCTCTCGAAGAGAAGGAATGGTAAAGCTGTCGGGGCTTCGCGTCTCTGTCAATCGAATCTCACGAATCACGTGATTAGGGTCATCTGTCTCATGATTCACTCTATCTTGTACGGTAACATTCAAGGGCCCAGATCCCCAATTGGTGCGGGTATTAGGAATTCGATAATCCAAAGAAGTCACAGCCCGAGTATCTTTCTTTAATAAAGCATTAAAGACATCCACCTGTATGGAATAGCTTCCATTTTGAAAGGCGAGACCTACTGTACCACTTAAATTCAAGGTGAAGGCACTGGTTACCCCTTGAGGTTGGGCAGAAGTAATGGTGCTGGCAGGCGCATATTTTATCTTTAAGAAGGCTGGAGTGATAGAACCCGCAATAGCCCCGGCAGGTTTTGTAAATTTAATTGATAAGGGGGCTTTACCCGGATCAGGCGCAGAAGCAGGTACCTGGGTGGGCGCAGTACCCGGAACAAGCTGAAGATCTGTAGAGTCCGTTCCATCCTGTTTTGTAAGTGTGATCTGCGAAATTCTCAACTGTTCGCTACTTTCATTGATGAGTTCAAAGACAACAGTTTTGTCTGTTTGACTCTCCCCCACATCAATACTGAGGCTCCCATTGTTTTTTACCTGAGTATTATTAATGACAGGGGCCCCAGGCACCTGCTTTTGCATCGTGAGTAGATCAGATAAATCTTTGCTGACGGCTGCATTCAAATCAATTTTATAACCCGCGGGGGTAGTGGAGGTAGCGGCAAAGGCAGGGTCATTGTTATTGATAATCATGCTCGCGGTATCGAAGGCAGGGCTGCCCGTGACGGTGTTTGCGTTTTTTGGAATATAGGCCACAAAGAAAGACAGGGCACCTCTTCCAGGATTAATGCTGCAGGGCTCCAAAATATAATCATGCCCCGCCACGTTTTGGTGCCCACAGGAAGCCCCATTGGCTACATCATCTGCCAGATTCAATCGAATAAATTCTTGGCCCCCAAAACCTCTGCCGCAATCCACCTGGGTATCGGTATCGGTATCGGCGGGAGGCAGAATGTTTTGAACATTCAGGGACCTCACCCCATTGTTGGTGATAAATACTTTTTTAACTATACTTGGCGTTAAGGCCGTCATTCCATCTGAGCTGAAGCACTGCATGTGCGAAACACCCCCACTATCGGAAACGTGTATGGGGATGGTGCCAAAAGCAATCGCATGAGCGGCATCCACACTCATTTCGGGGGCAGCACGTTTGGCGGTGCCCGCCAGATTAAGAGTAGCGGGCCCAAAGTGAATGGCAGCAGTCACATCACTTGAAGCAGCGACAGTGGCATAATTGCTGATGGGTAGAAATGCAAAATCGACTGTAAAATCCTGAGTGCCGCCAGGCGCAATATTGTAGGTGCTTGGGCTCATATTAAAACCCGAGGGCAAATTGGCAATAGTGCCACTCAGTGCAGTCGCTTGATTATTTTTGACCCTTATGGTTTTTGTTCGATGAAACTTGGGATACAAGGCATCGGTGGGTTGGGGGTTATCCACTCCCGCCTCGGGGACGTAAACGTAACTCATATTTAGGGTATTGCTAGGGATGGCAACTTCAACAGCGGGCCCGCCCGCTGTTGCTGCAGGGGTCACTTCTCTGAAGGCGACAGGGCCATCGATACTCCCCGAACACTGGGCAGGATCGGGCACCGTATCAAATTCTCCATCCATTTTGATGGTCACTGCTGTTCCCTGATATTTTGGTAAGACAAAATCTGTTGGAACCGCAAAACCACCCACTAGAGCTACCTTTTTTGTGGTCTTATCTAACCTAGAACCAGTCTCAGTTAAATTGCCTTTACTCCCGGTGATTTGAAGTTCTTCTGTGGTTAATTTAGATGGGGCAAACTCAACTTGGATAGGGCTAAGCACCTGCAAAATCACATTCTCAATATTAATGGATCCTTGATCAAAATTATAGGTCCCACTCCCTCGATTCCCAGGTTTTTGTTTAGCAGTCGCCGATTGACCAAATGCACTAAGAGTAATCTGAGGAAACTCGCTTGAATCTATTATAGCGGTCTCACCGGAAAAATGGAAAATGAGATCAGGCAGATCTGTTGGTGGAAAAGATAAAATACCGCTCGGGTCAGCATCGGGATCTTCTCCGGGATTGATTTTTACATGAACCCCTAACTTGGCCCCAGCCTTTAATTTGACGGTGCATCCCGAGCCTAAACCTCCTGAAGTCCCCCCCCCACCGCCACCGGGAGGAGGATTAGATCCGCTGCCTCCTGCAGCACCCGTGTCTGTACCCGGAGCACCAGCAATATAAGGATTGTCTGCACCTCCGCAGGCTGCAAAGAGGAATACAAAAATAAAAAGCAGGCAGAAACTGCGGTGTTTTAATATCGGAAGAAAACTCTTTTTCATTCTATTGCCCATATTTTTCATAAATGAGCTCCTTAGTGTCTGAGAAAAATTGAAGGATCAATGGGTAAAGGAAAAATAAACATAAATGGATTACAAGTTCTATCCGAACTGAAACACACACCCAAATCACTACTCACATCCATAAATAAATCGGCATTATCCTCTCTCAGATCTATTTGTGGAACATCGGTGGCCGTTCCATTAGCCTGCATGCCAGCCAATCTCACAAAGGCCACCCCCAGATCACGCAAAGTAGGAGCAAGCCCAGTTGTTGTATCTGATCCAACATCCGGGAAACGGGTGGGGATAGGAATTCCAAAGTCATTCATGAATACGCATTGATCTTGCAACAAGGCATGCTGAACCAAAAAATTCAGACCCGAATCCCCACCACCAAATACCGAGTCTTTGAGAGAGGTATTGTTTTCTACCACCTCAAAATTTTCAAAATTCATCTTTGGACTGATCGTTCCAGGAATAAAACGAATATGCGTCATCAATTTCAGCAAGGTTTCCCCATTCAGAAAGTCCGCAAAAGGCAATTCTTTTTTAGGCGGATAATAAACGGCGTGCAAAACCAGATTGGCCTTAAGCCTCACCAAAGGGGCATTCGGTACACCTGGCAAGGCACTGCGGACTTCGCGTGAGTTGTGAATTCTGATTTTTCCTATTTCTTCTTGGGCAGTACTCGATATCATCGTTGAACTGCTGACCGTAGAACAAGTTTGACTCACATCAATTTGTGACACCTGCGAAACAGATTCCAGACACAGATGCGTGTTTTGGTCATAGCCCCCACTCGTATCGCTTTCAGGGGGATTTTCATCCACCCCCGCCAGCATCGGCGGGATACGCGAATATTCGTTGGCCGATTGAATTTCCGTAGTGGTCGCCACGCAGAAATGGCGGGTGTCTGCCTCGTTGGAGTCTACCGCATAAAAGCTGATGTCGACGTTGGGCAAGGTGATGCGAATATAATTCAAATCGGGATTCAAGCTGCCCTGGGGGATTGGCGCCCGCGGGGGATGAGCTGCAGCAGCAGCTGCCGCCTCACTCGCTTGACGGTCAGTTGCTATCGCATTTATCATGTGCATCTTTTCGGCATGGGTCAAAAAATGCACATTGGGAGGAAAATTGGGATTCAACGCCAAACGCATCTGTACAGGCCATTGGGCTTCTTCTGTTTCCACGATGCCATCTTGATTGAGATCCAGCTTGGCGGCTCCCGCACCCAACATTTTAATGGCATTCGGCAAGGCCTCCGAAGAAACAAAGCCAATATTATTATCGGTATAAAAATTGGAATCGATACTCAAATTGAGCAAACCCGTCGCATTAGCGGCAAATAGGGCCTGGTTGATCATGTCTTCGGATAAGGCAACTCCGAACACACGATGACCTCCCACCAGTGGACTAGTTGGAACACTAGTGTCCACAGGGGCACTCATAGAACCCACCGTTCCCGCCAAAATTTCAGGAGTCAGATGATGCACCGCCGGCGAAGGATTGAGGCGGATGGGAATATTATTGATGCGTAAACTTTGGTTGGTAAATTGAAAATCCCCTTTCAGCACATTGTAAGCCACATCCAGGCCCAGATCACTATTCAAGCTGCTGATATGCTGACGGAAGGCCAGACGCAGGGGGTTGGTGGCATCGTAATCCTGGATTTTGTCTATATCCGCCAGCCATTTTCCGAAATCGCCATTTGCGGTACTCGCAGGATCAAAGGGGTATGTGGCATTGAGGCCTTTTTCGATGTCGCAAAGAATCGTCTTATTAAAGGCATCCAAAAAGGTGGACTGTAAAACAGGCTCCACACGGCGATAATAAATAGCATTAGGATTACGCGCTGTATTAATCGAAATCCATTGTCCGGTTCCATAACTGGAAACGATATCCAAAGCTAGAGGACGGCCATCCGCACCGTGCACACCTTCCAGGCCACGGATATCCAAATAATTGATCCCATCAATTTTGTTGAAATGAATACCCAGACGAACTGTCAAAGTTTGAATATGAAAATCAATCGGCGTAACATTTACATCACGACCTTGAGAATCTAATAAAGGAAGTAAGCCAGGAATATGAATGGAGGCCTGCGGTTCCATACCATGAATGAGCACAATCGCTTCTAAACCGTTGGCCGTTGTAGGGGTTAAACTTACCACTTCAATACTATCAAATAAGTGAGGGCTATCAAATTGAAGTATATAAGGATAAGTGGCAGGGGATGCTGGCGACTGATATTCAGTGCAGGCTTCCGATGCTGCTCCACGAGGTGATGCCATAGCATCTCGAATGGTTTGTTGCAGAGCAGGACGATTTAAATAAGTTTGCAGCATCCTTTTCGCAGCATCAAAGAAATCGGATTTCAGCTCTAGTGTGAGGCCACGCGGCGTGAAATCTTGCAGATGGTTCAATTTTCCATATCCAAAGGCACCCGTAGAAGAACCAATCACCATAGGTGCAGCTGTTGAATCGGGGTTCGTTAAATCTTTTCGAGTCACACTAATCGAATAAATATTCATACCCACTTGAGGAGTGAGGGGAACGGTATAAACACCCGTAGAATCTGCCGAGGGTAGAGGAGTTATATCTACACCGTTAAATTTTAATGTAGGAGGATCACGAGGGGTTAATGCCGCCCAGCCTGTAATACATTGATCGGCAGCAATAGGCGTAGGCAACATTCCATGATTGACCAAACAAAATTTTAAATTTTGTGCCGCAGAAGCCGTGTGAGAATCTACCTGAATCATGGCTCCATCTTTTACCGGTGAATCACTTAAAACTTTAATCCCCACGGTGGGAGTATTATTAGTAACACAAAACTGGGGAAGCTCAAAACGTGTGGAGCCGACCAAAGCAGGGTTGAGCGTACTTACTCTAAAACAATTCAGCCCTGGATAAAGCTTAAGACTGGTTTCGGATTGTTGATTGACATCATTGCTCAACATGACCCCAGTTTGGTAGCGCAAGATTCCACCCACATTCTGTCCATAATTTTGAATAAAGACCCCAACCCCCTGAACCCCTGGACTCAGCATTTTCAATTTCATCGCCAGCGAAAATGCGCTGATTGTGGCATAATTGGGAATCTCATCCATCCGGTGAGCCCCTGCGTTCATCAGGTTACCAGGATCTTCGGCTGTAACATTCATCAGTTGCAACTGAGGCTGCCCTTGGCGTTTTCCATGAATAATCACAGGCACCAGTGAAATATCTGTTCGAGTATTATTCAGTTGAAAAGACGCCAACACCACCCGATAAATCCCAGGCCCTGACAAAGTAATTGTTTTACTAAATATCCCAACTTCTTTTTGAGGGCCTCGTGTCGTGGTCACCTCATTACCGGTCACAACACTTTCAGACACATTTACATAAGAAGACCCCTCTAACTTAAAAATTGAAATCAGGGCGATAGGATCCGACGGCGCATAGATGGCGGCATCGCTCATATCGACTGCCGCTCGAATAGCCAAACTGTCATTGGGTACCTCAAAATTATCCGGAATCAATGCACACAAAAACAGCTCTCCACGCCCTACTTTCACATCGCAGGGTCCAGTTGTGGCACCTGCAGAGCTTGTAGAGGGCGCAGACTCGGTTCCATGCGGAACTGAAGTACCCGCATAAACAGGACCAAAGCTGGTTTCCATCGCCGTTTCGCCGGGATGTGCAGAGCGCGCTAAAGAGGCATAGTTTTGTATCCCTTGCTGGAGATCGGGTGAAAAAGTTTGCTGCAGTTGCTGGGTATTAAAAAAACTGTTGGGATTGAGACCATTGTTAGTATTGGCGTTATTCGAATTGTTGCTGGCATTGTTACTGACCGGGTTTTGTACGGGAGCTTGAGAAGAACCGCCACAGGCAGCGAGAATAGAGATAAAACAAAAAACCAGAAAATTTTTGAATGTATTTTTTTTCATGAACCCTCTCCTCTTAAAGACCTTTAAATAAAAAACTTTCCATCCCAACAAGTCATAATCTGAAACCAACCAACACACTAGCTCCCTGCCCATTCGCCGTCACAGCAATACTCGTCAAGCCAGTTCTCTGCGCTGCTGGGGCAACATCCGTAGTCTGATGAGCTATAGGCGTTGTCAATGGTCCCCATCCTGAACTTAAGACCCAACGTGTACATGCATAGGAAAGGATTCCCGCTCCTAGATTACCCATTTGAAAAGCACCCATTAAATCTGCTCTATATTGCAATTGCTCTGCAGGACCAAAACCAGCTAGGGCAGTGCGTACAGCTAAAGGATCATCCAAATCCAAGGGATGGTGGGGCAAATGCCCTATCCCGATTCCCAGCAACACAGCTCCAGTTGCAGCAATTGCAGCATTCACAAAATGAAAATCCCAATCACCAGGCCGCTCAAGGGCAGGAACAGTCGCAGATAACAAGGCTAAGCCTCCTGCTAATCCCCCCGTAATTAAAGTAGTCTCATAATTAAGACTTGCAGCACCTGCATGACGACTGGGAGGAACCGCCACAGACCACTGAGCATCTGCCGCTGCAGGATAAAGCTGTAAAGCAGAAAGAAGCATATACCCCGCCGAGGCCCCTAAGATTTGGCCTAGATTTCCACGACGCAGCACATCTTCAAACAGTCCCGCAAACACGCCAGTCTGAGCCCCAGCCATTACGCCATCTGCAAAACCTAAGAGACGAGCTGTCGACACTTGACCTGGAATTGGAGGAGCATAAGCAGAATCAACTGCACGCACTCCATGCACATCATTTCCAAAATAGAGAGAAGCCCCTGCGCCAAAATAGGTCAATAATTCACTGGCGGTTAAAGGATGGGCTCCACGATCTCGAGAAAAAGAGCCATGGTTTGGCAACCAAGTAATGGTAAAAGAAGGTCCCGCTGAAGCACCGGGGGAAACATCGTCGCCTTCTCGTCTGTTGGGATCCCCAATTACTGCTGCGCCTCTTGAACCATAAATTTGCTGAACCGAAGAATCAAAAAGACTTGCCGTTAAGGCAAAACGAACCCCTAACACTGGTGCTTCTAAGGTAACAGAATCAAAGAAATTGGTCATCGTGTTCACGATTCCAAGCCCAACTAACATCTCATGTGGTTGCCGAGGATTTCCCCCTGCAAATTGACCAAGAGAAAGCCTCAAACCTAATTCAGTAACGGGACGCCCCCAATAGAAGGCAGCACCACTTGCGTCTGGATCTCCAAAGATATTCACACGAGGACCCCGACTAGCCATTGTCAAATCAATACTTCCTGAGTTGTATACTTGTTGGGTTTGTCCTGCCATCGTCCGATCGGGACTACCTGTCAAATTTAGCGTTTCGCGCAAGCCACCGAAAATTGTACTTTGCCCAGCACCTGCCAAACATAAGGGAACACCATATACTAAAGCACAGACCCCAGCTCGCACTGAAGGCTGATGTGTATCCGTAAGGGCCGTCAGGCTGTCGCCCACAATGGGAATAAATGAAACGAAATTAGCTCCGGGATCTAAGGTTGCAAAAATCGCAATAGGAATGAAGTGTCGAGTATCCGTTGGAGTTGGAGGGGACATTGAAGTACTAGGCGCAGCTACCGTTTGAAGAGGAACTGTCCACAACGCATGAGCTCCCCGTTGAGGAGGTGGCGCTGCAAGTCGACGAGCTTCATCGGTATTTACGTTTTGCACTGCAGCTTGTGTTTCAGGATTAGGATGTGCATTTCTTTCGGGAGCTGCGTCACCCTGAAGTAAACGAGGAAGAGTTAATTGAATTCCACCCGGAACCCTTGGATCCAAGCGATGTGTAGTCAGCATATTTGGCTCCCTTTTCCTGAATTAAGCTTCTCTGATTATCTTATCGGCAATTCCCCCAAAAAGTTGCTTAAATTTTTGAAATCGGATGCATTTAATTACTGGGGGTAAAAAAGAGCAAAAAGTAAGGAAAGTTTAATTTTGCTTAGAGATAAAAAGAAGGCGAGGATTTCTTGGTTTGAAAAGGACAAGAAAGGAGCCTCGCCTATGATC
>JADFYH010000028.1 GCA_015233135.1 Deltaproteobacteria bacterium | reverse complement strand
AACAACACCCCAAACAAGAAGTGATTGACTTTAGAAAAGAAGAAGGCAAAGGGAAAAAAATAGAAATCAAGAAACTTCTCGCCTTATCAAAAAAAACTACCCCCAGTAATTAAATGCATCTTTTGAAGGCCTCAAAAAATATAGAATTGCATTGTTATTGTTGTTATTTTCTGCAAACAGGAGTGAAATTTTGATCCAATGAAAAACCTCTCAAAATCCCTCAAAATCTTTATCGCCACCTTGTTACGCCCGCTCTATTTTCATTTTCAAAAAAAAACATCCCGATCGCTTCAACGCCTGGATTGCAGGGTCGGGATCGCTTTTCGTTTCGGCTATGCTCGAAAAATTCAGTTTATTTCACCGTTTGATGTTTCGGGGCTCCCTAGATCTATCTGATGGCCTCATGGTGACGGCTATTGCGATTATGATTTTCGCCTTTATTCCCGGCGCAGTGGGAGTGATGGAAGGCACCTACGCCGCCACGTTTCATCTACTGTCTTTGGATCCCGCCACCGGAACCTCGGTACAAATTTTCAGGAGGATACGCACTTTGCTCTGGGCAGGTATTGGATTTGCTTATATCTCCTGGCAGCATCGTAGACACGATAGCAAGCATGTTTAGGCTTGGGACATTATTCAAACAAGATTTTTAATACTTCAAGCTCGCGTGAACCCTTGGGGGTCGTAATTTTTACGATGTCGGATTGTTTCCTCCCGATAAGACTTTTGGCGATGGGAGAGAGGATAGAAATCTTCCCTTCCTTGACGTCTGACTCGTCTGCACCCACAATCTGGTATTTCACTTCTTCTTCCGAATCCAGGTCGAGCAATTTCACCGTTGCGCCAAAAACTACTTTGTCGGAAGACAAGGTTGCAGGATCAATCACTTGAGCACGGGCGATCTTATCTTCGAGCTCCAGCATGCGTGAATTGATTTGGCCTTGGCGATTTTTCGCCGCATCGTATTCCGCATTTTCGGATAAATCCCCATGCGCACGAGCTTCTTCAATAGCCAATACGATCTTAGGTCGCTCGACCGACTTCAAATATTTTAGTTCCTCCTTGAGCTTGAGGAGACCCTGAGGAGTTATAGGAATAGAATCGCTCATAAAATGACCTACCAATTATTAGAGAAGTTTGTACTGCGCAAAATCTTGTTCTAGCGGCACTTGTGGAATTTGTTCGCGCCAATTCACAGATACTCGAATTTTTTTATGGGTATCTCTGGAGAGATAAAACACTTCTCCGTGTTCAAGTCCATAGTCAAATACGTCTTTGGTAATTTTAACGTCATTTTGACAGTAGGCTTTTAATTCTTCCCAACGACCTTCTCGATAAAACTTAATGGCCTCCAGGCCCGAGGCGCTTTTCCCGATGTTGAGTGTCGCGTGGGCAACCGAGTCTAGTGCAATACGATGTCCCAGGCGTTGCGTGAGATCCTCCAGAATATCAAAAACAGGCAAGCGTTCCACATCGATGCTGAAATAAGGCTGCAAGGCCGGCAAATCAAAACGTCGGATATTGAAACCCACGAGGAGTCTGGCATCCAGAAAATAATTCTCCATGCGGGAGAGCTCATGTTCGACAAAGGAGTGGTATTGATTCTCCTGGTAGTCGTAGAGACAACAGACCGTCACCCCCAAATCTTTGGGGGAACGCGAACCAATTTCTGCAAATGATTTTTTGGTTTCGAGGTCGAAGACGAGAGTGCCTTGCATAATTCACCCTAATTTTTCTAACAATTTTTCCATCGTCAAATCTAAAAAGTGGCCCACTACAAATTCAGCATCCTTCAACTGTTCCGAGGGGTAAGAAGTGCTGACTCCTACACGCCTCATTTTCGCTTCATGGGCGGCTTGCAGCCCCCACATTGAATCTTCGAAAACCACACATTCCTGGGGAAAAATGATCTCCAAGGGAGCAGTAAAATCACGGTTCAACAGGTAAAGCGCTTGTTCATAGCCTTCGGGATCGGGCTTGGAACGTCTCACGTCTTCTGCGGCAATAATCACTTGAAAATTTTCTTGGATTGCTGCCTTTTCCAACCACGATACAATTTCAGACCTTAAGGCACCCGAGACAATGGCCATGAAATATTTGTCCGAATTCTTGCGGATAAATTCGAGCACCCCCGGCACAAATAGATTTCCCTCTTCTAACACCTCTTCGTAAAATTTTGATTTTTTCTGGATGAGAGTTTCGATGTAGGCCGCATCAAATGCCTTTTGCCGATCTTTTAAAATGGCCTCGAAACATTCATAATCATCATAGCCCAGATATTTTTCATAATAATCTTTTTGATCGAGGGCTATCCCTTCGGCCTCCAGGGTCTTTTGGAAGAGCTGGAAATGCACGGGCTCGTCGTCTACCACGACACCGTTAAAATCGAAAATAAGGGCGCGGATCATGGCAGTTTCATCTCTTTGAGTTGTGGAGAGATTTCGAAATTAGCTTCCGTGGCTTTTTTAATTTCTTCCACACTCACGCCAGGCGCATTTTCAATGAGGAGCAGTCCTTTGGGGGTCACATCAAACACCGCCAAATCCGTAATAATGCGCGAAACCACACTTTGACCGGTGAGAGGGAGATCACAGCTTTTTACGATTTTGGATTTTCCATTTTTGGAAACATGTTCCATGGTGACGATCACACGCTTGGCCCCCGCCACCAGATCCATGGCCCCGCCAGGGCCTTTCACCATGGAACCGGGAATCATCCAGTTGGCGATATCCCCTTTTTCAGAGACCTGCATGGCGCCCAGAATGCACAAATCGATATGACCTCCCCGAATCATGGCGAAAGAGGTGGCATGGTCGAAGATGGCGGAGCCGGGAATCATCGTCACGGTTTGTTTTCCCGCGTTGATGAGGTCCGCATCTTCCTCTCCTTCCCAAGGAAAGGCACCGTAACCGAGCAGGCCATTTTCGGAGTGGAGAATCACATCCATGCCGTGAGGTACATGGTTCGCCACGAGCGTAGGCATGCCAATGCCCAGGTTGATATAGGCGCCGTCAGTCAATTCCTGAGCGGCACGTTGGACGATTTGATCTCGGGTTAGTGTCATAATGCAACTGCTCCCCTTAAGTTAAGGGGAGGTTGGGAGGGGTTATGTCCAATTGGATCCAATTACCATAACGCCCCCTAACCCCCTCTTAGCTTAAGAGGGGGAAATTTAGGTATGTTTCTTTCTGATGGTTCTCTGTTCAATCCTCTTCTCATACTTCTCACCCTTCAAAATTCTCTGAACAAAAATATTGGGTGTATGAATAAAGTTGGGATCCAGTTGTCCGGGTTCCACGAGTTCTTCCACCTCGGCAATCGTTACCGTGGCAGCCATGGCCATGAGGGGATTAAAATTCTGGGCTGTGAGTCGATAGACGAGATTGCCCAAGCGATCGCCCTTCCAGGCTTTCACCAAGGCAAAATCGGCCTTGAGGGGCCTTTCGAACACATATTTCTTTCCATCGATTTCTCGAACTTCTTTTCCTTCGGCGAGTTTGGTGCCTACTCCCGTGGGGGTAAAAAATCCACCCACGCCCGCACCCCCAGCACGGATGCGTTCTGCCAGGGTTCCTTGAGGATTGAACTCCAGCTCCAGCGAGCCATCGAGATATTGTTTTTCGAAGGTCTTATTTTCTCCCACGTAAGAAGAAACCATCTTTTTGATTTGGCGGGTGTGCAAAAGCAGACCCAAACCAAAATCGTCCACGCCGGCATTGTTGCTGATGATGGTGAGATTCTTCACGCCCTTGTCCCGCAAGGCCAAAATAAGATTTTCCGGAATTCCGCAAAGGCCAAAACCCCCTACCATCAGGGTGGCTCCATCAGGGATGTCGGCAACGGCTTCGGTAGCGGATGTGTAGACTTTTTTCATACAATAAACCTATTTCCTCAATCTCCTCCTCTTTAAGATAAGAGGAGGTCGGGAGGAGTTATGAGCATTTCATTGGCGATAAGCTCTTTCGCTATGAAATGGGTGCAACAAAAAGTCCATAAAAAAATCCCCCAAATCAAAACGAAGCGGGGGATTTTTTGAAATTAAACTCCCTCTCCCCTTGAGGGAGAGGGTCGGGGTGAGGGGATCTTTAAGGATGCCTAAACGGCATTTTCTCCGGTTTCGCCGGTTCGGATGCGGATCACTTCTTCGACCGAGGTCACAAAGATTTTTCCATCTCCGATGCGTCCGGTTTTTGCGGCCTTCTGGATCGCTTCCACAATTTTTTGAACCTCTGCATCACCCACAATGATTTCAACTTTTATCTTGGGAAGAAAATCGACCACATATTCTGCCCCGCGGTAAAGTTCGGTGTGTCCTTTTTGCCTCCCGAAACCTTTTACCTCGGAGACGGTCATTCCATTGACGGCAATGGCTTGCAGCGCCTCCTTCACTTCATCCAGCTTAAAGGGTTTGATGATTGCTTCTATTTTTTTCATATTTTCTCCATGTTCTTACAGGATTCTAATTAGTGGACATAACCTTCTTCGCCATGCTCCGAAACATCCAGACCTTGACGTTCGACATCTTCACTCACGCGAATACCGCCTAATACTACTTTGACAATAGCTGCAATTACAAAAGTAGCCGCCACTGACAAGACAATTGTAATTCCCATGGCCTTGAGTTGTTCTATCCATACACCATGATGGATCACCAGTTGGGCCAAACCATTCTGGGTTGCAGGATTCAAGGGTGCTGCAGTGGACAGGCTTAAATTTCCATTCACACTGGCATCGGCAAAAATACCTGTCACAAAGGCCCCCAAGGTTCCACCGATCGCATGCACTCCAAAGGTATCTAAGGCATCGTCATAACCAAACCAGTGTTTTAATTTGGTGCAGGCCACAAAAGGAACGGCGCCCGCCAAAACTCCGATAATAACCGCCGAAGAGGCCGTTACAAATCCGCAGGCTGGAGTGATGACCACCAGGCCTCCGACTGCACCCGAACAGAAACCCAAGACACTGGGTTTGCCTCGAAGCATATATTCCAGCAGAGCCCAGGTAAAAGAGGCAACCGCGGCGGCAAGAGTGGTGGTCATAAAGGCGTTTGCGGCAATCCCATCGGCAGCCACTGCAGAACCGGCGTTAAATCCATACCAACCGACCCACAACATGCCGGTCCCCACCATACAAAGTACCATGCTGTGCGGGGCCATCAGATCTTTTCCATAGCCCAGGCGCTTTCCCAGCAAAAGACAGAGGATCAAAGCCGACCAACCGGAAGACATGTGCACCACCGTCCCACCCGCAAAATCAATGGCCTTGATGGCTGCGCTTCCATTCCACACGCCATTCATCAGTCCATCGACACCCCAAACCATGTGGGCGATGGGAAAATAAACGATCATCATCCACAGGGCAACAAAAAGCATAATGGCCGAAAATTTCATGCGTTCGGCAATGGCCCCAATCATCAAGGCAGGGGTAATAATGGCAAACATCATTTGATACATCGCAAAGACATTGTGGGAGACCCAGGCCGAATAATCGGTGTTCGGCATCGAGTCGACTCCGTTCAGGAAGGCAAATTTTATCCCGCCTAGAATGCCTTTAAAGATTGAGCCATCAGCGCCGGCGGAAAACACCCAACTATAACCAAAGGCCCACCAGAGCAGAGTAACCAGTCCTGCAATCCCAAAGCATTGAGCGAGTACAGAGAGGACATTCTTGGATCGAACCAGCCCTCCGTAAAAAAGAGCCAGTCCAGGCAGAGTCATAAAGAGAACCAGGGCCGCGCAGACCATCATCCAGGCATTGTGACCTGGACCTGCCCCGGGCACCTTGGAGTCTTTCACCTTGGAGTCGGGAAGATCTTTCACCCGAGCCCCGTTGTTCATGTAGGCCTCGAGGTCTGCAATTCGTTCCTCAAAATTATTGGTCGCAGGGGGTGCTGCTACAACGGCTGGTGGAGGGACAGGCGCTACTGCAGTGGGGGCGGTATCAGGAACTTGGGCTTGCACCTTAACTGCAAAAGAAATCACTCCTGCGATTAAGATCAGGAACAGGCACAAGTGGACTACACTTTTACGACACAACGATTGAAACATTTTATCTTCCTCCCTTTAATGATGATTGCTTCTATTTTGTAACTGCTCAGGTAGCCCTGGAAATTGCGAGGACTGCCGAGCATTCCTTGAGAAAAATCACAAATGGACCCCCGATTTCTCGGGGGTGACACAATTTTTGTTTCCGTCACCTCCAAATAGTCGCGAGTTCCGCAGCAATTGGAGGGGTTACCTGGGTAGTTACCAATTACTCATCTCGTTTTTGAACTCTATCTCCTTTTGATTTTAGAGAGCCATGAGGCGTTGCAAAAGAATTGATGACATACTCCGGATAAGCTGAAATTCCATGCTCATGGACATCCAGACCTCGTAACTCACCTTCTTCAGATACTCGAAGTATTCCCATGGCGTTGATTGCGTACATGACGAGAAGGGCCGAAATAAAAGTAGTCGCGGTGACAATAAAACTTCCCAGTGCCTGAGCCAGCAACACCTGGGTTCCACCTCCGTAAAACAAACCCGTCAAAGGCGCAGAATTATCAGCGGCTAATGGACCGCTTAGCCCATACTTTCCGCAAGCAAAGAAACCTAGAGATAAAGTTCCCCAAATTCCGCAAATCCCGTGGACAGGAACCGCCCCAATAGGATCATCAATTTTTAACCATTCCAGGAGATCCACAGCCAGAATAACGACCACCCCGGCAATGCCCCCAATAGCGATTGAGCCTGTAGGGGACACCCAATAACAAGGGCAGGTAATGGCAACCAGACCGGCCAGAAAACCATTTACCGTAAAGCTCACATCCCAAATTTTTGTTTTTGGATAAGCAAAAAGCATGGCGACCAGTCCAGCGGCACAAGCGGCAAGCGTGGTGTTGGTCGCAACCCGTCCAATGCCTTCAAAATCCATCGCCGAAAGCGTACTTCCTGGATTAAAGCCATACCAGCCAAACCAGAGGATCAGTCCGCCGACGGTGGCCATCGTCAAATCATGAGGCAGCATTGGTCCGCCCCCTTCGCTTTTAAAGCGACGGCCCAAACGAGGACCCAACACGATAGACCCAGCAAGGGCTACAAAACCGCCGATGGTGTGAACGACGGTAGAGCCTGCAAAATCGTGAAAGCCGATCCCTAAGCCAGGAAAAAAATTTCCTGGGCTTCCCATGAGAGCGAGGAAACCATCAGGACCCCAGGCCCAGTGACCCAGGATAGGATAAATGAAACCTGAAACCACCACGCTGTAGAGCAGATCCCCTAAAAATCCGGTTCTGCCGATCATGGCCCCCGAGGTAATGGTGGAACAGGTATCGGCAAAGGCAAATTGAAAAAGAAAGAAGGCCAAGAATGCCACTCCACTGGTTCCATAGGTCGCTGGAATATGCTGAAGAAAGAAAAACTCTTTCCCAATCCAGGGACTGCCCGAACCAAACAGGAAGGCAAATCCAAAGGCATAAAAGAGAAGTCCACAAAGGCAGGTGTCGACCACACACTCCATCAACACGTTGACTGTTTCTCGAGAACGAGAAAAACCGGCCTCCAGCATGGTAAAACCGGCTTGCATCCCAAACACCAGAAAGGCGCCCACTAAGGTCCAGACGGTATTGATAGGATTCACAATAGCATTTCCGCTAAGTACTGGGGCTACATCTTCCGCCTGCGCCTCTGTGCCAATAAAAGTAGAGACAAAATAAATACAACCCAAGAGCAGTGCCAGGCCCAGGCACTTTCCCGCAAACAAAAGATAGCCATAACGTCGCCATTCTGCCTCGTGCATCTTTTCAAGAAAACGTTTGAGTTTGTTGCCTCCCAGGCCTTGACGCATGACTTCTCCCAAAAATAAAAATGAATACGAAGGAACTGCAAGCGCTAAAGGAGCAAACAATGTACCAAGGCTAAAAAAGTCGGAAGCGTTTAAAAATTAAAGGTAAAATCAAAAAGGTAACAAAAAATCTTCTGCAGAGGCTGCACAAAAGATAAGCGACTGCATCCTTCAGCATCAGACTAAGGGTGCCTGTGAGGAGAAAAATGCATCAGGAGGATAAAGAGAAGGAGAATTCCCAAGGGAATAGAAATGGATAAAATTAAAATTTTCTTCCAGGGACGATGTGGCTTCCAGATCTTGACACTGTGCAGGCGTTCGACTCGACCCGTAAGTTTTATCTGCTCCGGATTTTCCAGTTCCGCTTTAAAAAGCAGGGCAGAGGCATAACGCCTTTCGGGTTCTCGTTCCAGGGCATGCAAAATCATTTCTTCGACCTGCTCAGACAGCTCCGGGTTCATTTTACGAGGGGCGGGAGGATCACTCGTCAGACGGGCATTCATGGCAATAAAAGGATTGTCTCCTCCTTCGTAAGGCACATGTCCTGTGAGCATTTCATAAAGGATGGCACCCAGACTATAAATATCGGTCCGCACATCTCCCCGTTTCCCTTTTACTTGTTCAGGGGCCATGTAATCTGGAGTGCCCATGGCAGGAGTAAAACCCGAAAAAGTAATTCTTCTTCCGGATCCTCCTTTGGCAATTCCAAAATCCATGATGCGAATAGAACCATCATAACAAATCATGATGTTTTGTGGCTTGAGGTCCCGATGGGTCACTCCCTTGGAATGCATGTAATCCAGGGCCTCGCAAACCCGGCTGGCAATCTTCAGCGCATCTCGAACGGGAAGAGGAGAAACACTATGCAGCAGATGGGCCAGGGTATAGCCCCGCAAATATTCGGTAACAATGTAAGGTCTGCTTTTTTTTTCGACCGCTATAAATTCCAGGATATAGGGATGATGGAGTTTTTCTCCAATTTCTTCTTCTCTTTCAAAGCGTGAAAAAAAACCGGGATCACTTTCAAACTGCATGTGAGGAATTTTGATGGCTACAGTTTGCTGATTTGTTTGATCCAGCGCCTTATAAATCGTGGCCATGCCACCCCGACTCACCATTTCGGTAATCAGGAAACGTTCATCCAAAACTTCCCCAGATCGGATTTCATTATTTGAACTTCGAGGTTCGCGAGTTCTATTGCTAAAGACAGGAAGACCTTTATAATAAAGCACCTCCTCCACTTCTTCGACTAAAATAATCTGAACCGAGAGGTTGTCATCCGTTCCATTTTTCTCAGCAAGGGTCAGGAGTTCCTGACAGGCTCGTGCAGGACTGTTACAGCTGACCACATTGCAAATTTCATTATCCGAAACATAGGCATGCAAACCGTCGGAGCAGAGAAGAATGTGATCTCCCGGGAAAATGGTCTCCTCCTCAAAATCCACTCGGGTAATGGCATCATGCCCTATACTGCGGGTAAGAATCGATCGATTCTCACTGTGCCTGGCTTCTTCGTCATTAATCAAACCCAGCTTGTGCTGCATCGCCACATAAGAGTGATCGGTGCTCACCTGTTTAATCTGCCCCTTGCGAATAATATAAACCCGGGAGTCCCCCACATTTCCAACACAGATCTGATTGCCCCGAAAAACAACCGCTGCCAATGTCGTAGCCATTCTTAAAGGGGAGTGATGATCCATGCCCTGGTCGTAAACAGCAGTGTTTGCGCGGGTAAATGCCTCCGCCAATAATTGCTGGGAGCTGCTCAGATCCTGGCTTTCCTGAAATACCTTTAATACGGTTGCCACGGCCAATTGACTGGCGACCTCCCCTTTTCCATGGCCCCCCACACCATCCGCCAGAATAGCGATGGCACCCCGAAAACGCTGTTCATCCAGGCTTTCCGGTTTCCAATAGGCAATACAATCCTCGTTATTAGCTCGGACAGGCCCTGCGCTACTTAAAGCAGAATAGTTAAGTTCCATAATTTAACCCAAAAAAAACGGTCACTCGTTATAAAGTGACCGTTTCTTTATTTTCAAGAACTGTTTTAGGTTGTTTTAGGCCGCCTGTCTCTCAACTAAAATCGGCCGGGCCTTTGCTTTACTCGAACGGGCAAAATAGATCACTCCATAAATGCCCCAGACGGCACAAACCCCCAGGGCAATGAAAGGTTCTTTGACACTCATCCCACTGACTGAAAAAGGACCGATGAGATAAAACAACATGCAAGACAAGTTAGCCAGCAGCCCAAACACAGGAATCACCAGGTGTTTAAAACCGTTGAAAGAATGATGTTCACGGAAGGCGACAATCGCGATGGCACAGGTCATCATATAAAGCAGGAAAGTACCAAAGTTACTAATGAGGGTGACCACCACCAAGGTATTGGGCAACTGACTCATCACCGCAGGGTTGAAGAAGCCAAAGCTGTACCAGATATTATGGTACTTCTCATCCAGAGGGGTCAACGTGGAGGCGCCTCCCAGATAAAGGGTACAAGTGACTACTCCAATGATGGCTGAAATAATGGCCAGGGTCCAAATGGCGCGATGAGGAGTTAATTTTTTGCCATGCAATAGACCAAAATGAGAAGGGACTTCATTGTCACGACCCATCGCATAAGTGACGCGGGCCCCCGTACTCAAGCAAGAGAGGGTGGTGCCAATGAGTGCCAGAAAAACGGTGAGGGCCTGCACCAGCATAAAAGCACGACCGGCTTCATAACTCCCAAACAACCACGACCCCACAATCACCATCATGTCGCCCAAAGGTGCTCCAGAGGCGCCTGCCATCGGCATGGTATAACCATTGTGCAGAAAATAATTGGCCGCAAAATATTCAATGGCATAACAGACGATGCCTTGAATACCTAACGACAAAAGCACTGCACGGGGGATATCCCTTTTTGCATTCCTAGCTTCTTCTCCCATCGAAGTCACCGATTCGAAACCCACCAGAATCAAGATGGCAATACAGGCTTGTATGAAAATATAATTGAAGTTGTGGGGAGCGGGAACAGAAACAGCACTGGCATGGAAGTTAAAGGTGCCGACCCCCTTGTCATCCTTTGTAATTGCTTCTTCTGCACTGTAGCTGACGGTAAAAGGGGCCGCCAGTTTTGCATCGCTGACAGGCTTGCCGTCTTTATCTGCGCCTACAGGATTTCCGTCTTTATCCATCATGTCTTGCATTTGATAAACAGCTTTCCCGTCTTTATCCACAACCGGTTTTCCCTCTGCATCTAAGTGAGAGACCGGATTTCCAGCAGGGTCTTTTACAACTTCTTGAGCCACCTGATAATTCACCGCAATTCCATTGGAGAGATGATAACCCGTAGCCCCTTGAGGATGATTAATTCGATAAGAAATCGCAATGAACGAAAAAACCAAAAGGGCAGTGATCTGAATGATGTTAATCACCATGTTGACCGCGGTCGTTCCAGTGACCCCGCGGAAGGCAATGTAAGCAACTCCCAGGGCAAAGGCGAAACAGAAAAGGTACATAAAAAGTGGGCTGTTGTAATTACCGGCAAAGGTATTTGGAAAAAACTGATTCAGCAGGTAACCACTCAGAATCGCCGTCACCCCTACCATACAACCCGGGTAAACCCAGTAGTACAAGTGACTGGCCCAACCGGTCATGAATTTTGCGATTCGGGCAAACTTGTAGGCCTTCGTTTTAGAAAGAAAGGCCTGCTCTGCAAAGAAGTAAGAAGAGCCTGCTCCGGGATAAAGTTTAGAAAGTTCCGCATAACTGATGGCCGTGGCAAAGCAAAGTAACAATGCGGCTAAAATGCCGAACCACATTGAACTGCCTGCCATCGGAGCACCATACAAAGATTGCATCTGAAAGGTTAACCAGAGGAATGCCCCAGGCGCAATGAGCGCCATTGCGTTGATGGTGAGACCCGTTAATCCCAAGGTCCCTTTGGAAGGATTAGACTCCACTGAAATATTGTTTAGATTTGCCATAAGACTCTCCTTATTTTGACAATGTGGTTTTCACATCATCAAGAATAGGCAAGGCTTATGCCACTGCAATTCATGCGGATTTCCTTAAAATAATTAAGATTTACGTATTGAGTCTCATTTCGAGGGTGGTTTTTTTTTATGCAATGCTTACTTATTAAGCATGCCCTCGGCAGGAATCGAACCTGCGCAACCCGCTTCGGAGGCGGGGAGTTTATCACAGGGGGCTCGCGTCGCCCCCTCCATCGGCTGAGCCGCTGGAGCCTCCCCCTCTCGCTCACTGTGTTCGCTATTTCCAAACTGATAACTGGTAACTCCCTCACGCCCTCGGCAGGAATCGAACCTGCGCAACCCGCTTCGGAGGCGGGGACTCTATCCACTGAGCTACGAGGGCAACAATATGACAAGCAAAATTTATTTTTTCTCTAAAACAAGAAACATTAAAAAGCGAAGAAAAGATTAACGAAGCACCCTGGACGCGCAGTAGTTTTTAGAGCTGCCCTCTAGCAGTTACCTTTGTTTCCAACTCCTCCTCACTCAGCCGAATCTTCAAAAGTTCCCCCACCTGAACATGAACTTTGGTTTTTAGCGGAATCCAAACTTGATTTTGTTGCTGATAAACAATCGCATACCCGCGCTTCAAAATTGCTAAGGGAGAAAGCATCTGCAACATTTGCTGAAGATTACAAACAGCCAAGTGGTATTTTTCGAAGGATTTTTTTTGTGCTAGATTCAATCTTTCTTGAAGCTCATCCAGGCGTTGAAAAAGTTCTTCCAGCCGTTTTTGAGGATGCCTGAGGTGGCTCTTCAAAAAGTTTAATTTTTCCTGATAATTCTTTATAAATCGTAGGCAGTTTTTGTACAGATCCACTTGAAATTGAGCAACGAGAGAACGCAGGTCTTCCTTCCGAGGGACAACCAGTTCTGCCGCCGCCGAGGGGGTAGGCGCTCGTAGATCCGCCACAAAATCGGAAATCGTGACGTCGATTTCGTGTCCTACTGCGGAAATAATGGGAATACGCGAAGCGGCAATTGCACGAGCAACAAGTTCGGTATTAAAGGCCCACAAATCTTCCAGAGAACCTCCACCTCGGCCCACAATTAGGACATCGACATCCTCAAAAGTATTCATTTCAGCCATGGCCGCTGCAATTTCTGGGGCCGCTTTTTCACCTTGCACCTGAACCGGGATCAGCAACACCTCAATATTGGGATATCGACGCTGAAGGATTTGCAGCAAGTCGCGAATGGCCGCACCCGTTGGAGAAGTAATGATTCCAATTTTTTGTGGCAATAAAGGTAGGGCTTTTTTACGGGTGAGCTCAAACAAACCTTCTGCTTCTAATTTTTTTTTCAGTTGCTCGAAAGCCAGCTGCAGAGCACCCAAGCCCTTGGGCTCTAGGTATTCCAAAACGATTTGGTAAGAGCCTCGAGGTTCATAGACAGTCACCCGACCATTCGCAATCACTTCCAGTCCATCTTCTAATTGAAATTTTAGGAAGCGGTTAGAGCCTTTAAACATAACTGCAGAAATTTGCGCATGTCCATCCTTGAGGGAAAAATAGTAATGCCCCGAACTATGGGCCTTGAAATTGGAAATTTCTCCTGAAATCCAAATGGAGGGAAAGGTGTTTTCTAAAATTTGTTTAATTTGAGAGTTGAGCTCAGAAATGGTGTAGATTTTTTGGCGAAGATTCATTTGTTGTCATCCCCAGGTGCAATCGAGTGCATGCAATTAGATTCTTAGCTACCACTCCGAATGACACACGGCAATAAAAAGGCCCACAAATCTTTCGATCTGCAGGCCTTTTGTAAAATGTTTCGTGAAAAATGTATTTTTTTGTACTTTTTTTCAAATGCCCTATTGCGGGGGCAGGTAAAATTTGTTAGCGGACCCCTTGGTTCTACATTCATATTTGGTAATTTATTAGGAGTAAATATTGTGAAATTTAAATATTTAGCGTTACTTTTAGGATTGAACCTGGTTCTCGTTAGCCCACTCAGCCCCTCCGTTTGGGCAGCGAAAAAAAAACATGCTGTTCAGGGAAAGGCCAGCACTAAATTTGGCCCCCGTGAGAAGAAGTTGCTTGGATGGACTTCCGATTACCCTATAGGTTACGAGGTCAAAAATCCCAATTTTTTTGTCCGGGGAAGTGTTCAGTCTTTTGAAAAAGTGGAAGGCAAAGGAAAGGAATACAACATTAGTATTTTGCCCATTGAGGTTTTAAATAATCCCCATCATTACATCACACTCGATCATTATAAAAATGGAATCCCCATAAAAGTTGAACTCAGTTCGGGGGATGCCAAACAACTGAAAGTAGGCGGAACCATTGAGTACAACTTCTATACCAAGGAAGTAGATACAGGCGGGACAGGCCACGCCCGCCTTATTTCGGATGAAATACATGCGGAATGCAAACCCTATAATATAGCCCCCATCGCTTACCTCAGCAAAACAACAATATTAGAACCCGAGCAGTCGCTGAACGTGTTAAGGGGTATTTTGCTTTATGAAGGAAAAATCGAGGTGGATGGAACGACAAAAACAACCCTCGCCAGTTTGAGGAAAAGCAAAAACAAAGAAATTGCAGAGGATGCAGTGAAGGCTGCGGAGAAATTAAAGTAGCTTTGAGCCTGGAAAAATTTAAATTCAGTTTTCTAGATCAAGATTTAGAAGCGGAAAGACTAGTCCGAGTTAGCTTCCTCTCCCACCACCTTCACTTCCACTTCCAATTTAATCTCTGCAGTTTCCTTTACCTTATCTTTTACCAAACCTATTAAGGCCAAGACATCTTGGGCGGTAGCGCCTCCTTCGTTGATAATCCAATTGGAATGCTTTTCAGAAATACGTGCCCCACCGACGCGGACACCTTTTAGACCCAATTCTTCAATAAGCTGGGCTGCAAATTTTTTGGGTGGATTCTTGAAAATGCTGCCGACATTGGCTTGGTCCAAAGGCTGAGTTTCAAACCTGCGTTTTTGAAAAAACTGGATGCGCTCAGCCACTTCGCTTGCATCTACTTTTTTAAGCCTGAGCTTAGCCTTAATCAAAATTTCACCTCGGTTGAGCTTGAGAAACCGGTACTCAAAGTGTAAACGTTTGGCCGGAATTTTTCGAACCTCCCCATCCGAATTCATCACACTCACTTCTTCTACCCTTGTGCCAATTTCACCTTCACGCGTTCCCGCATTCATTACCAGAGCGCCACCCAGGGTGCCCGGAATTCCAAACAGGCTTTCAATCCCTGTCCAACCCTTTTGCCTGGATAACTCCACCAGCTTTGCCAGAGAATATCCAGCCTCCACCTCAATAAAAACATCCTCACTTTTTTCATTTTCCTGAACTGTCAGTTGATTTAGAGCCCTGGACAACTTGCAGACCATAGCCCGAATTCCTCCATCGCGAACTAACAAGTTAGAACCACTGCCCAAAATAAAATAAGGGCAATCACTGGTCTTGCACCATTGCAGGGCTTTGGAAAGATCTTCTAAGTCGGTCGGATAAAATAAAATCTGTGCGGGGCCTCCGATTTTTAGGCTGGTGTATTTTGCCAAGGGTTCTTCAAAAAGGAGTTCGCCTTTGAGGAGAGAACGCAGTTTTTCTTGTTGTTTGGGGGATAACATTTTTTTTAACACTATCCCCTCTCCCCTTGAGGGAGAGGGAGATCATATGAGGAGCAATACCCAAAGAAAAACTAAATCTGTTTCTCTTTCTTCTTTAAAAACTGAGCCAATTTTTTTCCGACTTTCACAATATCACCCGCACCCAGGGTAACAATCACATCACCAGGCTGGAGTTGCTGCGTTGCTTCTTTCAGCAGAATTTCGAGGTTGTTGGAAAAACAGACTCCATTTTCAGGGCGTGTCGCCTTCACGGCATTCGCCAAATTCGCACCACTAATGCCGTCAATAGGGTCTTCGCCTGCAGCATAAATTTCGGTGAGCAACAGCAGATCTGTGTTTCCAAAGGCCCCCTGGAATTCCTGAAACAGGTCTCGCGTGCGTGTATAACGATGAGGCTGAAAGAGTGTTACCAATCGCCGCTTTGGGAAAGCAAGGCGCAAGGCCGATAGCGTGGCCTTGATTTCTTCGGGATGGTGACCATAGTCATCAAACACCAGCACCTCTTTCCCCTTGAATAAAGATTCCAGACGCCGTTCAATGCCCTGAAAAGTATCCAGTCCTCGGCTGATTTTTTTAAATGGGATATCCAGCTGATGAGCCACAGCAATGGCTGCCAAAGCGTTGTACACATTGTGTAGCCCCGCCAGCCTGGACCAAACCTTCCCTAACAAAACTCCACGGTGGAATACCTCAAAACAACTTTGCATCCCTTGTTGATCAATCGCCCGTGCATAAAAATCTGCTGTGTCTTGCAGGCCATAAGTCAGCACCTTCTTTTTGATACCCGGCAAAATTTCTTTCACCGTCGGATGATCGGCACACGCAACTACGGCCCCGTAAAAAGGGACTTTATTGGCAAACTCCACGAAGGATTTCTTGAGTTCCGCAAAACTTTGATAATGGTCGAGATGTTCCGGGTCGATATTGGTAATAATCGCAATGATGGGACTGAGTTTTAAAAAGGAACCGTCGGATTCATCGGCCTCGGCCACCAAAAACTCGCCTTTGCCTAATTTAGCGTTGCTTCGAAAAGATTTTACACGCCCACCAATCACCATCGTGGGATCCATTCCCGCCTTATAGAGGATGTGCGCCACCAAAGAAGTGGTGGTGGTTTTTCCGTGACTGCCCGCCACCGCGATGGCGTATTTAAGACGCATGAGTTCGGCCAACATCTCCGCTCGTGGGATAACGGGAATGCCTTTCTCCTGGGCGGCAATAAGCTCGGGATTACTAGGCCGAACCGCAGAAGAGATGACGACAACATGTGCCCCTTCTACGTTAGCCGCTTTATGCCCCAAAGAAATTCTGGCGCCTTTTTTAGCCAGATGCTGAGTGGTGGGGCCTTTCTTTAAATCCGAACCTGAAATTTTATAGCCCAAAGTGAGCAGCACCTCGGCAATGCCGCTCATGCCAATGCCGCCAATACCAATAAAATGAATGTGTTGAAATTTTTGAAACATAATTTATTTTGTACCTTTACTTCACTCTTTGAGTAACGGTAAGTTTAACTCTACTGCCGCAGCTTCCTGGTGCCGATCCAAGGTAACAAAAGCCTTCAGTTCATAATTTTGCTGAAACCACAACGCTGTTCTCAAATGAATTAAATCTAATGTACGAGGGGTCTTCAGGGGAGGATACACACGATTCAAAGCCAAATCCAAACTCAAATCTTTTAGAACAAAAGATTCCACATCTTGATGAAGACGCTGTGAACAAGATTCATAAAAATTCGAACTCATGTCTTTTTCACGAGACATCAACACAAGATTTCTTTCTGCCTCGATAAACATTAAAACATTAGAACACAATTTCTTTTCTTGTAAAAAGTTGCGGATCAAGTCTGCCTTTTCTTCACCCAATAAAATCCCCAAGTAGGCAGAAGTGTCCAAGTAATAATATTCCTCTTCCAAAATCAACCCCTGTCTTCTTCAAGATATTTCAACCATTTTCCCCTGCTTAGGTTTTTTCCCACAGCCTTCAGAGAGACCCGCCCCACATCTTTCCCAATCGATAAACCATTTTCTACAACGGGAATCATTCGAATATAAGCATGATTGTACTTGGTGACTTCGATCATTTCACCCTGAGCTGCCAAATCAGTCCAATAAGCGAGGTTTTCTTTAAGCTCTTTAATGGCTACACTTTTCATGAGATGAGGGTACAACATTAGGTGCTTTTTTCAAGTATTTTTCTACACTCTTCCAAAATTTTTTCAGCCGCCTGTGGTTTTGCCAGCCTTTGAGCGGCCTCCGACATGCCTTGGATTTTCTCGGGGTGTTTCATCAACTCCAGAATTTCACTTGCCAAGCGCCCCCCGTTTAAATTCGGATTCAAAATCAATCGGGCGGCCCCTTTGTCCACCAATTCCATGGCATTGAAGCGCTGATGGTCATCTGTCGCGTAAGGATAAGGAATAAGGATGGAGGCCTTTCCCAGAATTTGAAGCTCACTCACGCTGCCGGCACCGGAACGGGAAATGACCAGATCGGCTTGGCTATAATACTCTTTCGGATTCTGGATAAACTCAAACACCTCGGCGGAGATCCCTTTTTGAGCATAGGCCTCTTTTACCTTTTCGAAATCCAACTTACCGGTTTGATGAATAATGCGGATTTGAGGAAGTTCAGAATTGGAATTTAAAATCACTGCCGCTTCCACCATGGCTTCGTTGACAGAATGGGCCCCTTGGGATCCGCCCAGGATGAGGAGAGTGAAGGACAGGAAGAGGGGAGAGGGGGAGAGGGGGAGAGGGGGCATCAAAAACGCCTTCCGTACCGGATTTCCCGTCAAAAGAGTCTTTGAGGGCGAAAAAAAATCTCTCGCCTGCTCAAAGGCAATGAATACCCGATGTACAAACTTTCCCAAAATTCGATTTGAAAAACCCGGCATGGAGTTCTGTTCGACAATCGCCGTTTTAATCCCCATAAATCGCGCCATTAGGATCACAGGACCGGAGGCGTAACCACCAATACCAATCACCAATTGGGGCCTTTCTTTGCGCAGTAGTTTATAAGATTGAAACAGTGACGCGGGGACCTCAAACAAGGCCTTGAGACGGGCCTTGAGGCCCTTCCCCTTGAGAGGCTTCACCTCGATTTTCTCCAAACGGTAACCCGCTCGAGGAACAATCTCGTTTTCGAGCCCATAAGAAGTACCGACAAACAGCACCTCATCTTCGGAAGTCAAACGCTCCGCCAAGGCAATGCCTGTAAATAAATGCCCACCGGTGCCACCACCGGCAAAGAGGATTTTCATAATTTATTCTCACGTGACAAGATTTTTTATTCTACCGTTTGTTTAGATTTGAATTAGAACATGTTAATTGCATAAGCTTGCCAAATGCGGCTATCGTATTTATTAGGCTCATGACGTCCTCGTAAGAACGATAATTAATAATTTTTACCACTCCACTCCGTAACCGTCCTTTGGGTGCAACCAGGCCAAGATATGTATTCTCCTCTTCTAAAATTCGCAAAAAAAATCTCCCCATTTTTTCTCATCATCCTGCTCTCCTGCGGATCAAGCACAACTTCAACTAATGCAGATCTCTCGAGTCCTGCTCCTATCCTCATTTCCTTTAGTCCAAATCCTGTTTCCATAGCCTCCACCCTTTCTATTCAGGGAGAGGGATTTAGCCCCCTCTTGAATGAAAATTTTCTGTCTATTGGAGCCTTTCTTATTTCGTCTAGCCATTATTCGGTTGTCAGTACGGCTCAGGGGAATTTGGAACAGCTGGACTTTGTCCTTCCTGCCGGACTCAGTGCAGGCACTTATTCGGCCTATCTCATGGTAAGGGAGAATCCGTCGAATAGCTTGGGTGTTGTAGTAGAGTAAAAAATCCGACGTCTAAGAATTCACCAGATAATCCTGCTTGTAAATTTTAAGTGCTGCCAGAAATACCGCAATGGCAATAGGCCCCAGTAAAATCCCCAGAGGCCCCACTAGGGCAACACCTCCCATAATGGAGAGAAAAAGCAGGGCAGGGTGTACGTGGTTTCCACTGCCCATAAAATAAGGCTTCAAAAAATTATCTACGCTCGAAATAATCAGGGCTCCATATCCCAACAAGACGAGGGCTGATTTTGTTTCCCCCAATAAAAATAAAACAAGCGTGGCCGGCACCCAAATGCCTGCCGCACCGATGATGGGAATAAAGGAAAAAAAGAAGGTGAGAATTCCCAAGACGATAAAACCTTTAATGCTTAAAAAATAAAAAATTCCGGCAGCAAGCAAGCCCTGCACCATGGCCGTCATAAAAAAACCATAGAGGACGGCATGAATCATCGTCTTGATTTCCTTGGCCAGGGCATGTTCATGGGCATCTTTTAAGGGAGAAAGTAAGACAAATTCCTGGTACAGACTTCGTCCTTCTACAAAAAGAAAAAACACGACCACCAACATCAGAAAGGCCTGGGCGATGAATGAAACGGTTTGCCCCAAGACACTGGGCGAGAATTGATAAGCTAAAAATGCCGCCTGTTTGATGGTGTTGGCCAAGGCCCCGCTTAAATTAATGCTGAGGTGAAAAGACTGCTCGATGCGCTGCAGATAATTCTGTAAATCCACATTAAAATTACCCAAAAGTTTGTAGATTTTCCCCGACTGAATAAATTCGATGGCAGGATCTACCACTCCCGACAACTGGGCCACCGCCAGGGAGGTCACAATGGCAGAAGGTAAAATGAGCACCCAGGTCATAATAAGCGTACTAAAAAAACTGGCCAGATAGGCCTTGCCTCTGAACTTTCTCAGAAAAAACTCATAAATGGGATAAAACAAGAGCACAAAAACCAGGCTGATCAAGAAAACCAGAAAGAAAGGTCTGAGGATATAAAAGACCAACACCAATAAAGAGATCAACAAAACCAGAAAGGCCCTCTTTTGAGATTGAAAAAGTGGGGTCATTGCCTGACCCCTCCCGAAGGAAGCACCATCTTCGATTCACTGGAGGGCATCTTAAAAGCAGACCATTTTTCCTGCAACTCCGCCTTCACTTTTTCTTTATTGGCAGCCTTGTAATACTGGTCGAAATCCTTCCAGGCCTGCTCTTCTTTGCCTAGAATCAGCTGATCCAGCGTGAGCTGCAGCACCTTGGCAATATCAAAACCCTCCTTGGTAATTTGGGCCTTTTGCAAGGCCGCGTCGTCTTCGTACACTTGGGGAAATTCCTGATCACTTTGCACATAAGACCCATTTTTTAAACTGAACACCCGAGGCGGGAAGGGTGAAACCGAATAAGGGATTTGTTTAAAATTGGTAAAGTCTGCGGAGCAACTGATAATTTCTGGAATTTTATCCCCGTTCAAATCTTTTACTTCAATTTTCTCTCCACAATCTTTTAGAGAAATCGTCCCCATTTTTTTTAAAATCTTTCCCAAAGAGAAAACATGATACTGATAGCAGCAATGAGAACCGCCGCTATAGCCCTTCAAGAGCAGATCTTCCTGACCATCTCCATCCAGATCCAAAATTTTATCGGAAGACCAGCCCTCCACATTTTCCTTGGGATCCGGCTCTAAAATCAGATCTTTCACTTCCTGCAAAAGCTTTCCCTCTTTGTTGAAAATTTTGGCGCTGCTGCTTTCGATTCCCAAAGGCAGTTTTGCATTTTCTTTCATCCAGATTTCAATGCGGTAATTAGGCAGCTCTTTCTTTTTGATGAGATGCCAGGTCGTAACAGGTTGCGAGGCAGGAACCGTTTGCGGACTTTCTGCCCGGGCATCGAGAGAACAAAGGAAGAAGCTGAAGAGTAAAACAAGAGGGAATATTTTTTTCATAAATTTTGTTTCAACCTATTCCCTCTCCTAAAGTAGGAGAGGGTTAGGGTGAGGTATAATTATATTTTTACGCTTGCAGTTAAAGTCAAATTAAAGTTTTCTTCAGGATATGCCGTCTCCAAATAATTTTGTCCTCTGCCTCAGCACCCACAACCAGCTCAAACCAGCCAAAAAAATTGCCGAAACGCTGGTAAAAGAAAAACTCGTCGCCTGCGTCAATTTAGTGCCTCAGCTTCTTTCGATCTATAATTGGAAAAGCAAATTGTGCAAGGACAAGGAAATTTTATTGGTGATGAAAACAAAAAAAAGTCTGGCAAAAAAACTGGAACAAAGGCTCTGCGAATTGCACAGCTACGAAGTGCCCGAGTTTATTGTATTACCGATAGCCGCTTGTTCCAAGGCTTATGGGCTTTGGATGAAAGAGAATACGCTGATATGAAAACACTGATTAAAACCCTCCTAGAAAAAACCTTCAAAACCCAAATCAGATCCTTCGAGCTTCAAAAACTCTGCGAGCATGCCTCGTATCGCGCCTACTATAGAGTCTCTTTCCAAATCCCCTCTCCCCTCGAGGGAGAGGGTGTCCGCAGGACGGGAGAGGGGCCAATCACTCTGATCCTCATGCAAATGCCCGCTGGAGCCTCTTCGGTCTCCGAAGAAATTACCAATTATCAGGGCAAAAAGGAGGAGCTTCCTTTCATCAACATTCAGCGCTATTTGAGTTCTCTGGGACTTCCCATCCCCAAAATTTATGCCTGGGATGAAGAAAACAAACTCATGCTTTTAGAAGATGTAGGCGATCAGCATCTGGAATTGTATCTGAAGGATGCCTCCCCTGAACTGCGGATTTCATTCTATAAACGGGCCATAGATTTATTGGTTGAGATGCAGAAGAAGACTTCTTTTTCCCCCTCTCCCCAACCCTCCCCCGCAAGGGGCGAGGGAGTAATCGCCTTTGCCCGAAACTTTGATGAAACCCTGCTCAACTGGGAATTCGATCATTTTCTGGAGTATGGCATTGAAGACCGCTTCAAAATTAAAATCCCGGAATCTGAAAAAAAAGTTTTCACAGAAATCACGCGTCAAATCTCAAAAGAAATTGCTGCCTCGCCTTACATTTTTGTGCATCGCGATTTCCAAAGTAGAAATTTGATGATGAAAGATTATCAGCTCTATATCCTGGATTTTCAGGATGCCCTGCTGGGCCCGCAGACTTATGATCTAGTGAGTTTGACGCGGGATTCTTATATTGAACTTTCCCCCGAAGCGGTTGAAAAGTTGATCGATTATTTTTTGGAGGCTCGCAAAAAGGCCGGTATTGAAATACAAAACACCCCTGCATTCAAAAAACTATTTTATCAAAATACCCTTCAGCGAAAACTGAAAGATACCGGACGTTTTCAATTCATCAATACTGTGAAAGGAAACCCGAGTTTCTTGGTCAGCGTGCCTTCTTCGCTACGCTACGTCAAACAAGCCTTTGAGAAGTTGCCGGAGTATGAAGAGTTAGGAAAATGGATTGCGGGATATGTGGGGGAGCTTCATTAGAAGATTTTCTCGATAAGTAAAATGTGATGAAAATATTCCGTCTTTTACAGCTTCGGAGGCATCATTCAAGCAAATCAGAACTTTTTCTAAAGTGTGCGAATGAGGGAGTTTAAAAAGTTGGGTTTTTCTTTCTACTTCTGCAATCACTTTTGTTCCCACGGGTTCTTTATTCGCATTGCTTTTTCGTAAACTTACTTAAACCCCTTGACATAAAACTTGACATAAACTGGACATAAATTATTCTAATTCAATGTATTCACCCCATTTTGATTTGAGTAGCCGCCTTTTAAATTTCATTACCCAGGCAACGGAACTCAAGACTTTGATTAACCAAAGCCTGATTAAAGTGCCTTGGCTTCCACAACTGCAAAATGAGACCACTATTAAACTGGCCCACTTTTCAACTGCAATTGAAGGAAATTTACTGACACTTCCTGAAGTTCAATCTTTGTCACAGGGAGAAGAAATATTTGCGGAGAAAAAGTCCAAACAAGAGGTTCTCAATTATTTATCTGCTCTTCGCTGGATTTGGACTCAAAAATCAAATGCGCTGATTCAAGAAACCACTCTCCTGAAGCTTCATAAAATAATTGCTCAAAGCTTGCTCAAGCCCGAACAGTGTGGAAAATACAAAACCGTTCAAAATCGAGTGGTCAATTCCCGTGGGCAAACGATTTACACTCCTCCTGCCCCTCAAGAAACTCAAGCTCTCGTGACTCAATTTTTATCCTGGTTGAATTCGAAAGCAGCCTATGAACTTCATCCGATCCTGAGCTCTGCCATCGCTCATCATCATTTGGTTTCTATCCATCCTTTTAGCGATGGAAACGGAAGAATTTCACGAGCCTTAGGAATATGGGTTCTTTATACGCGTGGATTTGACACGCATCATCTCCTTGCCTTGGACGAATATTTTGAAGCAGATCGGGCCCGCTACTACAACAAAATTCAACAGGCACGAGATATGGATAACGACTTGAGTTACTGGATAGAGTACGTCGCAGAAGGCGTAGTGCAAACCTTAAAAGCCACCCAACATCGCATTGTATCGCTTCAGGTAAGTGCAAAGGATCACACAATCACTTTAAATAAAAAACAGGAAGATTTGCTGAGGTTTATAAGAGACAAAGGCAAAGTACGATCACCTGAAATTGAAAGAGCCTTTGCTATTTCGCGGAGCCGCATCAGTCAAATTCTGCAACCGCTTATTGCGCAAGATTTGGTGATTCGCGAAGGATTTACACGGGCAACCTTTTATCGTTTAGCTTGAATTGAGATCAATTTATGAATTCACATTTCCCCCAAAAAGCCATGCTCCTCGCCGCAGGCCTGGGCGAGCGGCTGAGACCGCTTACCTTGACGACCCCCAAGCCCTTGATTGAAGTGGGGGAAAAAAGTCTGATTGAGTATAATCTGGATTTGCTGAAAAAGTTTGGCATTGGCGAAGTGGTCATCAACCTGTTTCATCTGGGCGAACAGATTGAAGCTCAATTGGGCAATGGATTAAAGTTCGATTTCAAAATCAGCTACTCGAAAGAAAAAATCCTGATGGGCACGGGTGGCGGATTGAAGCAGGCTGAGCAATATTTTGATTCTACTTTTGTCATGCTGAATGCGGATGTGTTGATCGATGCCGATTTGAAAGCCCTTTTTGAGCTGCATCAGAGGCATAACGCCTTGGCCACCTTGCTGGTTTCAGGAGTAGAAAGAGAAGATGTGAAACGGAAGGTGTATTTGGATGATGACGGAAAAATTGTTGCTATCAGTGAATTGGACCCCTCACACTCCCCTCTCCCTCAAGGGGAGAGGGGAAGAATTTTTACAGGACTACAAATTCTGGAACCCGAAATCTTTTCTTATCTTCCTGCAAATCATGTTTGCTCCATCATCGATGAGGCTTACCTCCCCGCTTTGGCGCAGGGCAAAACCCTCGCAGGACTAACTCATCCCGGTTATTTTCATGATGTGGGATCTTTTGACCGACTCGAAGAGGTGCGTCGGATTTTTTAGGACAAGATTCGCAGATGACCCACCGTTTTGGCATCCTGAAAAGCCACGACACGATTTCTCCCCTGCCCCTTTGCATCATAGAGTGCCATGTCGGCCTGATTGAGTAAGTCATCCATATTGGAAGCCGTTTGCGGGTAGTTGGAAACCCCAATGGAAATACTGATAGAGGAGATGATCGCCCCTTGGGTATCCAAAATGGGATGCTTTTCTACGTGGGCACGGAGTTTTTCGGCCACATGCTGCGCGTCTTCCAAGCTCGTGTGGGTCAAAATAATCGCAAATTCTTCACCTCCATAGCGAGCTACGGTGTCTACTTCGCGCACATGGCTGGAAAGCGTCTTGGCAATTTGAATGAGGGCCTGATCCCCTTGAAGATGCCCGTAACTATCATTGAACCTTTTGAAATGATCTGCATCGATCATGAGTAGAGAAACATTGCGTTGAAAACGCAGAGCGCGTTTCCATTCCTGGTTAAGCATTTGCTGAAAATGGCGACGGTTGAATATTTGAGTGAGCTCATCGGTGACAGACAACTCTTTGGTTTGGGTGAACAGCTTTGCGTTTTCAAGGGCAGAACCAATTTGTACGGCCAGAGAGACCAATAATTTTATCTCCATTTCACTGAAGGCCCTGGCGTGGGGACGTGTAAAGTTCATCACCCCATGCAATTTTTGATGCGATAAGATAGGCACGGATAAAAAAGACCCATGGTCGTTTTTTTCCCCTTTATAATGCAGGTAAAGACTGTCTTGTGAAGTGTCTTCGATATAAACCACCTGGCGTTGCTGAGCCACTTTGCCGCTAATACCTTCCCCCAGATCAAAAGAAAGATCCTTCACCCGTTCATTATCCTCAAAACCATAGGCCAACTTGACGACCAGTTTTTGTGTTTTCTCATCAAATTCCAATAAGGCAAATTCCTGAAAACCCAAAGTCTTCACCACTACATCGAGCAACACATTATAGAGTTCGTCTTTTTCGAGGGTGGAGGAAATGCTTTGAGAAACTTGATAGAGCAGGGACAAGTCTTGAAAACTGCGCGCCAGTTTTTGGTTGGTTTCTTCGATGATTTTGGACTTTTCCTCGAGGGCTTTTTTGTATTTCAACTCTTCCTGGGCCTGGATCAATTGCCGCTCGGTACGAATTTTTTTGGTATCCAACTCCCCAATACGGTGTAACATCTGGTTGAATTGATGCGCAAGATCGCCAATCTCATCCTCCGATTCATTCTGTACTCGCACATTCAAATCCCCTTTTTCGGCCTTACGAATGACGGAAAGTAACTTCCCCAAAGGCCGTTGGACGAAAATCATGGTAGAAATATAGATGGCCATCACCGAGACCAAGGCGAGTAGAATGACAGACACTGCTAAAATCTGAATCAGGTTGAATTTGGAGAAAAACTGAACCTCAATGACGGAGAGGGTAAAGATCAACAGGCCCGCCACAACAAACAAAACCACGGAAGTCAGGATCGCAATCTTCCAACCCAAATGTTCTTTGATGTCTCTTAATAAATGCATAAAAATAAGGCCCCATTAAAAAATGACTCGGTGCGCAATTGTAGAAGCCCCTCTTTTGACTTGTCAATAGCCATATGGCCGAATTAACCCAAGAACATGCCACCCCTCTTAAACGTCTCTGAAATTTTAAAGAATTCTTCTCCTCAGCTCCCCCCTTCCTTGAAAATTCTCATTCTGGATCAGATTGATTCCACAAATAGCGAGGCCCAGCGTCTGATTTCTGAAAAAAAAATGCCCCCCCCACTGGTGATTTTTGCAGAATCCCAAACCCAGGGAAGAGGCCGTCTGGATCGAAAATGGGAATCCCCTGCCTATCAGAATTTATACCTCAGTCTTGTGATTGAGTTGCCTTCTCAAAACTTGCTGGCCCAAAACACCCTTATTTGTGGCATTGCGCTACTGGAAAGCCTGCTTCCCCTTGTCCCTCAGGGACTTCAGCTAAAATGGCCCAATGATGTGTTGCTGAATAAAAAAAAAGTGGCAGGAATCCTGAGCGAACTGGTTTTAAATATTGGGCAGCCAGCAAAGTTGATTATCGGCGTAGGAATTAATGTGAATGCGGGGCCCAAAGATTTTTCGGAGACCCTTTCAAACAAGGCAACTTCGCTCAAAATTGAATTTTCCAAAGATTTTAACCGGGCCGAAATCGCAGGTCGTTTTCTAGCCTCTTTTTTCTCCGCCTTTGAGGAATATTTCCAAACAGGCTTTGCCCCTTTTAGAGAAAAGTGGGAGGGCTATGCCAAGCCCTGGGGCACTCGTGTATCAGTTGAGGAAGCTGAACTTCGCTATGAGGGGACTTACCTGGGACTGAACAAAGAAGGTTATTTAAGAGTACAAACGGCGACAGGAGAAAACTTAGTGATTGCAGGAGATGTGAATTGGGGGATTTGATTCACTGATGCAATAATTTTTTATATTCCCCCCTCTTGTGATCAGGAGGAGGAAAGGATACTGCATGCTTCTCACCTTAGACATCGGCAACACCAATATGGTTATTGGAGTTTTTCAATTGCCTGGAAAAACCAAAAATAGGCCGCAACGCGGACCAGAGGGGGCGACGCAAGCCACTCTAGTAGAACATTGGCGCCTGGAAACCAAAAAGGAACGTACCTCCGATGAATTTGGAATTCTCATCAAGGAACTTTTTCAATTCGCCAAGCTCAATTTTGAAGACATTACAGATGTGGTCATCTCCAGCGTCGTTCCTACCTTGGAATTTGCGATGGAACGCATGTGCGAACGTTATTTAAAAATAAAGCCGCTTTGGATTACCCCACAGATTAAAACTTCCATTAAAATCAAACTGGATAATCCAAAAGAAATTGGGGCAGACCGTATAGTGAATGCGGTCGCGGGTTTCAAAAAATATGGGGGCCCCCTCATTATTGTAGATTTCGGCACCGCCACCACCTTCGATTACATCAGCGCCAAAGGAGAATACTGCGGAGGAATGATTGCACCCGGTATTTCCATCTCCAATGAAGCCCTTTTTGAGAGAGCGGCCAAATTACCCCATGTAGAAATCAAAAAACCCAGCCGCGCGATTGGAAAAAACACCATCGAAAGCATGCAGGCGGGAATTTATTTTGGCTACATCGGTATGGTAGATGAAATTATTCGACGTATGATTGAAGAATCGAAAGAAAAGAAGGTGCAAGTGATTGCCACCGGGGGCTTTACCAGTCTGATCGTGCCCGAATCGAAACGCATCAAAAAAGTGGATCCCTTCCTCACCCTCGAAGGCATGCGTTTGATTTGGGAGAAAAATCGCTAACTTCTTTTTAAAAAATTCCCTTCACGAAATTGAAAAAATTTATATAATTATCTTTATCCAAAGTGGCTGTAAAAATTTATCCATTTTACTGACCCTCGATGGAGAACCCTTTAGGAGCAAACTCTTGAATAGGGTTGGTGGAAAGATAGAAAGCGATGGCAATAAAGTATTTACCTTGGAACAAGGCCGAGGAACCCACAACGGAATATATAAGTTCTGAACTCAGCAAAGAATATTTGGGAAAATCAGCTTTTCCCTGGCCGCGTCAGCATTATCACGGTCCCGCCAAAACCAACCACCAGGAATGTTTTTGGTTAGTAAGAGGGGAAATTACCTTTCAAAGTGGGGATACAAAAATAGAAATGAAGGCTGGAGACCGCGTGTTCTGCGAAAAAGGGTTATCCTATGCCATTCGAGTGAATTCTCCTGCAGGCTGTTTTCTTCTGGTTGGAAAAAGATGACCGCTAGCTGAATTTTTTAATAGCGAACACCATTTCGCGGTCCAATTTTATTTCCAAACTCAGATCCATGGCCTGGGCTGAATGAGTAAGCGCTCCAACAGAAATGAAATCCACTCCTGTTTGAGCAATGGCACGGACATTATTTAAATTCACAGATCCAGAGGCCTCAAGCTTAGGCCGGTTTTTAGGAGGAATTTTGTGATTGCGAAGTACCGCCAGATGCATATCTTCCAAAGACATATTGTCCAAAAGAATAATGTCTGGACCACAATCAATCGCCTCTTCAAACTGTTGCAAAGTGTCAACTTCCACTTCTATTTTTATCGATTTTTTCCCTCGATGTTTTCGAACCGCTTCAATCGCCTGAGAAAGAGATCCATAAAGCGCCAAATGATTATCTTTAATGAGATAGGCATCGTAGAGGCCAAAACGATGATTCGCCCCTCCGCCCACTTTCACTGCATATTTTTGTAGATTGCGCCAGCCTGGCAATGTTTTTCGGGTGTCTAAAATTTTTGCGCAAGTTCCTTTTACCGCCTGCACAAAACGCTGCGTAAGGGTTGCTACTCCTGATAAATGTTGTAAAAAATTAAGCGCTGTCCGCTCCGCCGTTAAAATAGAGGAGGCTTTTCCGGAGATTTCTAAAATACTTTGCCCTGCCTCGCAAAAAATTCCGTCTTTTTTAATTAAGCGAATTTTAAGCTGGGGGTCTACTTGCTTAAAAGTTTTTTTGGCTATCATTGCACCCGCTAAAACTAAATCTTGTTTGGCGATAATGCGGGCAGACACTCGAGGTGATTTTTTTGTAAAGAGAGCCTGAGTGGTAATATCATTTTTCCCGAGATCTTCTTGAAGAGCATTTTTTATTAAGATTTGATAAGGGATGCTCACCTTTCGATTCAATTTTGCCTTGGCTTCTGAAAGCGAAACAAACTTTCCCATAAATTCTTCCAAAACTATAACCTACTAACAACAAGTCGCAGTTTATCGGACAGCCCACCGGGGCTTACCCTACCGCCGGTTGTACTAGAGAGTCGCATTGTGTCAGTTTAATTGGCGACTCGTCAGTAGGTTTTTTATAATAGGGTATCAATAGCTCAAATTATCTTAGACTCCCCCTAACCCCTCGTTTCATGTCTTAACAAATAAAAAAACAAGGGTGCGCCAATCAGGGCGGTAAGCACTCCCACCGGAAGCTGAGTTTGAAAATTTTCTCCTGAAAAAGCAATCCGTGCAATAAAATCGGATAAGACTAAAAAGCTGGCTCCAAAAACTGCGGTGGAGGGAATCAGCAGGCGATGATCGGCACCCAGCCACAAACGGACGATGTGGGGTACGGCCAAACCTACAAAACCAATCAATCCACTCACTGAAACAATTGCCCCTACCATAAGCGAGGCGGCAAAAAAAACTCGGGTGCGTACCCTTTCAACCTCCACGCCCAACAGGCTTGCATTCTCTTCTCCCAATGTCAGGAGATTCAAGGAAGAGGCATCGTAAAAAATAATCCCCAAACCTAAAAAAACCAGAAAAGCGACCAAAGCCAAGCGGGAATATTCAATGGCTTCGAGCGAGCCCACCATCAAGAACCAGATGCGGTGCAGATCTTCCATAGAAACCAAGGCATTGATAAACAAGATAAGCGCAAAAGTGGTGGTATTAAAAAGCACGCCCACCAAAAGCAAGGTGTGGGGATTCAAACGGCCTTTCGTCTGAGCCAAGCTATAAATCAATAACATGGAGAGCAAGGCCGCCCCAAAGGCGAATAGCGAAACCCAAATAAAGGGTAAATGCAAACCCACTGCCAACACACTTCCCAAGGCCGCACCACCAGAAACACCAAGAATAAAAGGATCTGCCAGAGGATTACGCAGCAAGGCCTGAAAAGCAGCCCCTGAAACGGAAAGAGCAATGCCGACTAAAGCCCCCAGAAGAATTCGGGGAAGACGAAGTTGCAGGATGATTTCTTGATTAGAAGCTGAAAGAAAAGATTGGAATGAAAATTGGGACACACCCACACTCAAGGAAAGAAAAACGGAAAAGAAAAAAAATAAAATAAGAATACTTATTTTGAGTTTGAATTTTTGGAACATTAAAACTCTTTTTAATTCGGTTTTTTCCCCAATTGCACCCTTACCTAATCATCCTCGATATCCTCTCCACCGCCTCCGGAAAACGAGGTGACGCCCTGAGTTCTTCCATGTGAAAAAAATAAACACGATCATTTTTTACTGCTGGCACCCAAGGATATTGCCTCCACCAGGACAGCAAATCTTTTTCACTTTTTTGAGTTCCTTCCATTCCAATCGACAAATCGATGATCAGATCGGGTGAGCTTTTGACAAGCATTTCAAGAGAATAATTTGGATATTTGAGTTTGCTTTGGGCCGCCACATTTTCCAAACCTAAATAATGGGCAACGTCACCAAAAATATTATTAGATCCAGCAACAATCAGGGGTTGCTGTCCTACAACGAAAAGTACTTTCTTTTTTACTCCTAAATTTTTTGACGCAATATTGTTTAATTTATTTATTATTTCCTGCGTCAATTTTTCAGCGATTTCCTTTTTACCCAAGAGTAGACCCAAATTTAAAATACTTTCTAAGCTGTTATCCAAGGTGTCCCATTTGCTATTTTCGACGCGGTACCCTTTTTCGATAAGGAATTCTATTTCTCGGCGTGAACTATTTTCTTGTGAAGTTAAAATAAGATCGGGTTTTAGGGCGATGACTTTTTCCAAAGAAGGCTGAATATAATCGGAGACATGAGTGATTTTTTTTGCTTCAGGAGGAATGTCGCAATAACTGGTTACCCCCACCAACTTGTTTCCTAGGCCAAGAGCAAAAACCACTTCGGTAATATTGGGTTTGAGGGAGATGACGCGTTCAAAAGAAAAAAGGGGAAAAGAATAGAGAAAGATAAAACTATAAATGCTGAAATTGAGTACTCGGTACTTCTTTGAAAAAACCGGGGCGTGCACCCATTTCAGCCAACCAGCTTTCAAAAAGCTTTTCCAGGCCTTCCAAATATACCCCAATTCCTTGGAGTTCGGAATTATTGGAAGTTTTTTCAATGCTTTGTTTGAGCTTTGCCGCACGATTTTTAAGCCCTTCAATTTCTTTATATAAATGTCGCGACGAAAGTTTCTTGGAATATAAAGAATCCCGATCAATTAAAATTTGGTTAAACTTTGAAAACGTCTCTAACAGCATTAAATAAACATTAGAAGGTTCAATTGAACGAAGGGCCAGAGCAAAATATTCTTGGGCCTTTTGATGATCACTACGCTGGAAAAACACCTTGCCCATTAAAAATTGGGCCACCGAATTTCGCGGATGCCATTTGAGCAATACCTTTATATCCTGCTCGGCTTCTTCCAAACGCCCCAAACCTAATTTTGCCCAAGCATGCATCAATGTAACTCGTGAACTTTTTTCCAGGTTAGAAGCCCACTCCAACAACTTCAAGGCCCCCATAGCCTGACCCAGATGAAGAAGTTTTTCTCCAACGTCAGTCAGATAACGGGCAACATAGGGTTCACGGCACTCCTTATAAAATTCCAAGGCCTTTTTTTCTGGAGCTTCCGGTTTGGATAAACTAATCCCTCTCAAATTTTTAGGCAACAAACCCTTCAACACCTCAAAATCCGAAGATTTAGCCAACGGAATTTGAAGCTCAATGCATTTTTTAGCCCGCAACGAAAATAAAAAGATAGAGTTCAATGGCCAGACCTTTCGATCAGATAAAAATTACTGCTGTAATATTGGTCCGCTGTGCCACAGCTGGATCTTAAGGTCAAGCCCATGCAGAAATCAATAACTCCGAATCGCTGCCAAGGTCCCAGGATTCCCCGTCAAAACCCATAAATCAGGCCCTGTAAAATCTACACCTGGCCGCCCTTGACGCAGTGCCGCAGGTCCCACGCCCGTAATCCCTCCCGGGCTTCCAGCTGCACTTAAATCAACTGTTCGTTGTGTCAAAATAGGCATATTCGTTTGCGTTAAATCCAAGGTATAAACCGAGCTGCTATTACTGCTAAAGGCGAAGAGTTTGCTGTTATCATTGCTTATCAGAACCTCATCCATGAAATCGCTACCATTGTGAGAATCCGTTATGACGATGGGGTTAGAAAGACCCCGTTCCAAAGTTACATCTCCTTCAAGACTCAATTGTAAGAGATATCCCCCGGATGAACTTCCCAAATAAGCTTTTTTCCTATCCGAACTAACCGCCCAGGATCGAAAAGCAGGGGCCGTTAATCCCAGATCCAGGGAAGCCAAAATGTCTCCTGTAGCAAAATCGAGGACATCAATTCCCGCAGGAGTAACGGGGAGAGAGCTCCTCGCACTCAAGTCCAATCGGGTCAGTCCCGTACAAGTCACCAGCAAACGGCCGTCCCCCACTACCGTTAATCCGCTGGTATTAAAACCCGACTGCGCAGTGGATCCACAATGTGTAAACCAATGTTCATTACTGGAGCTAATAGCCACCGAATTTTCAGGATGATAATCATAAAAACGGACTAAACCTTGGGCGGCAGTGAGCGTCGGCGCATAATTTAAATTTGAGAAACTCACTGCAATGCGATTTCCAGAAACGGCTAAGCTCGCAGGAAAGGAAGGAATGAAAGTTCCACTCAAATCGGACATCGCAACACTGCTCGCATTTACCTGTCGTACAGGATCACTCAGGGTAATTGCTTCTGTCAGATCCACTTCCTGTTTTACGCTGCCCTCTTTGGGATCAAAATAAATGAGTTTATCCGAGGTGAGTAGAAAGGCATGCGTAGAATCCAGCACCACGAGATTATTGGGAATACCTGCCGAAACCAGAGTGGGTAATCCTCGAAATTGTGTTGAAATTTGCAACGGATTTTGGCTGAGGTTGACTGCAAAGACCAGAGCAGGGCTTCCACTGCTGCTAGTAATAAAAGCAATATCCTTCAGCGCTGGATCTCCCGAGACAATATCAATGTCTGCAGGATAATTGCTGGAAAGGGAAAGGGCCGCAGGAGTGTTGTTTTCATTCAAATTAGGTGCAGGGCTTGTTTGAAGGCCTCCGCCTCCACACGCAACAAGACAAGTAAAAATCAGACCTACAAACACATTTTTTGTTTTTTGAAGATTAAACATAAGGCTCCTTTAATTTTATCTAATGAACTACTACGCGAATTCTAGAAACTTGAATTTGTCGAATCCGTCCTAATGAATCGTAATCTGTTTGAATAGAGGCAGGGGGAGAGATTGGAGGACTCTGTTCTCTCACAAAACCTCCTAATGAAAATTGCAAACCTACTTCTACCACAAAAGCCGGGGAAATTGAATCTTGAGTAAACCATTGAACACCCAACTGAGCACAAAAGCCCGCAGCAAATTGAATAGAAGAAGAATAAATAGAACTTACACAAGCTTCAAGACTACTCGAGATATAACTTCGACCTGGAAGCTGAGAGCCTCTCTCGTCTAAATTGAAGGCACTCATCGCACGCAAATCAACTTGAGTGCTATTGTCTAAAAAAAAGCGAGGACCCATAGACACAAAAGCTTGAGTATGGTTTCCTGAACCCGTTTTGAAGTTGGAATCTGCCCCTGCTGCAAAATACCAGCGAGTGGAAATACGCTGTGCATATTGAGCTCGATATAATGCTTCAACCTGAGGCTGTACTTGATAAACGCTTTGCAGGCTAAGTTCATAATTGGAAAGCCGCAGAGAAGTATCCATAAAAACTCCTTATTATTGATGAACAATAGAAATTGCATCCAAATCAAAACCCGAACCACCTACCGTATCCAGATCTCGAATTCGAATGTATTGAATCCAATCTAAACCTAAATCTTGCAGATCAAAGCCATCCCCTCCTGAAACTCGATAATCCGTAGGTAATATCGTGTTGGTATCCGCATTGGCAAAAACGGGATGCGCTCCTGCACAGCCGGGGTAGAGCATACTTCGATTCGCGGAATCACAAGGAAATGGAATAAAGTCGCTGCCATTTTGACTCACTGCCACTTCCCCTAACTCGGCAAATAGAAGCCCCATAGGATTGCCACCGGCAAAAAATGGATTTTCAAATACGATAAAATCAACACCCTCTCCATTTAAGATCGGTGTGGCCGAGCGAAGGATAATTTCTCCTCTTACACCCAGAGAGAGGACATCCGTAGAACCACAAGAAAGTCCACAGCCTCGAGGAGGACCCAAAACCCGAGCACGGTTTTCAGTCGTGTCCGTACTCCCTCCCGGGCCAGGAGTAAAGCTAATGACTTCATCGATAAAGGGATCTGAGGGAAGAGAGGCTGGACGTGATGGTGTCGCTGGGGGAGGCGGAGGAGAAAGTCCACAAACATTGGGAACAGAGGCCCCTCCACAAGTTTCTCCAGGATTACTACAAACTCCACACTGCAAAGTTCCTCCACAGCCATCTGAAATTTCCCCACAGTTTTTGGCTTCGTGCTCACAGGTGGTCGCTACACAGACTGGGGCAGGAGAGCTTTCAGGCGTTGGAGGAGTTGAACCACTGGCTGGAGTTGAGGAAGCTGGCGCTTCAGCTGGACTAGGCGGAGATTCCAAAACTTCCACCGCCACATAATCGCTTTGATTTGCGGACAAAGCCGCAATGTAGAATCGACCCGGGGCCCTTAACCTCAATCTGCCCGGGCTGACAAAGTATCCTGCAAAGGGATCCATCGTTACCCAATAAATGTCCCCACTAGCACCCAGAACTGATAGGGGAATTTCCTCACCGACATGCGCCCCTAATAAATTCTGTAAAGGCAGGCTTTGGCCTTCTCTTACAATCTGAAAAGAATTGGGGTTTGCACTACTCGATGCAACCGCAGGACTAGACAACTGAGCTGAAGGGTCTACAGGACTTGCATTCTGGGTTTCAGATCCGCAGCCAAAAAAGCCTAAGACCAGGCAGCAAATAAAAAGGGTTCGAGATGGTTTTTTCATCATATTTTAGCCCCCACACTTAAGAAAAACGAGCGCCCCGGAAGGGGAAAGCCCCGCGAATCGAGTAATTGAACATTGCTGACATTTTTGACATCAAAGTTGAAAGAAAGGTGTTTTTTAAACAGAAGAGAGACCCCCAAATCGAGTTGCGAGCGGGACTTGATAAAAGTGCTGTTTTGAAAATCGATGGGTAATTGGTCAATATATTGTAAGGAGACATAGAGGGCTGCCCAAGAATTTTTGAGCGTTAGCTTGCCATTGGCTTTATGTTTGGCACGACCTGGAAGTTGCTTCCCAGAATCTTGAAGACTGGCTTTTAAAAAAGTGTAGTTTCCCTCTACATCCACATGGGAACCTAGATGAACAAAGGAATTCCATTCAAAACCTTGGGTATGTACCTGTTGGGTGTTGAGGGGGGCAATGGTAAAGGCAGAGATGGGAACGAATACAATGGAATTATCAATCCAATTTTTAAAATAGCTGAATTGATGTCTGAATTGATGTGGGCCTAAATGATGTTCCAACACGAATCCCACATCCATATTCACGGATTTTTCTGGAGCTAACTCCGGATTTCCACGAATGATGCCCTGATTGGGAAAATAGAGTTCATTAAAATTGGGGTAACGAAAGGCCTGATCAACATTTGTTTTAAAGACCAACCAGGAGAGAGCTTTGTAGATTAAACCCAAATGCCCTGCAAAACGGGACGCAAAATCCGTGGTATTTTCAAAACGAAGAGAAGGCTGAACACTGAGCCTTTGCGAGAAAAAAGAGAGTTCATCTCCTAAATAAAAGGCATGGGTAAAGCGATGATGTTCTTCTTCGAGGGAAGTGATAGAATCTTCGCTGCGAAGCCAGTCAAGGCGCGGCTCATAGAAAAATGAGATTTTATGGTCAACAATTCCACTGCGACCCTGGTATCGCAGCGCTAACTTGGATCCAAAAGATTGATTTTTATATTGGGTGTCGATGGGTGGACCTAAACCAGGACTCGCATCTTCAAAATGGCTTTGATCCAGACGATAATAAGGTTGAACTTCTAATTCTAAATTCTTAAACCCTAAATCGTGAACTAACAACTGTGCACTGCTTAAATTTTTAAGCAGCTGTTCTTTTGCTTCTGCAGGATTCACCGGCGTTAGTAGAATAAACTCTTCCTCGGTGGGAGGCACATGACGCCTTGACCCCATCCAATCGCTAAGAAGTCGCAGCTCCCATTTTTCAGAAGGAAAAATCTCCCATTTTAGCAAACCATTCTCGCTAAAAAATTGATTGTTTTCTCGGGTATATTTTTCGCCTCCTCCTAAAGTCACTCCTCCAATTTCAGTAGGAGTAGAACGGAAAGTAAAATCCCCCTCGCTTTGGAGATGGCTATGACTCAAATAAAGTGCGGACTTTGAAAAGCGATGGGAAAAACTGTTTTGAATTTGCAGGGTATTAAAAGATGCTCCTCCTAACGAAAATTCATAACTTTGTTTTTTTGCCGAAGCCCGCTTGGTCTTAATTTGAATGACCCCACCCATGGCATCGGAACCAAACTCTGAGGAAGCGCCCCCTTTAATAATTTCAATATGATCGATTTGATCGAGAGGCAGACTCGAAAAATCCACCGCGCCGCCCTGGGCCGTATTAATTTTGACCCCATCCACGAACACGCTCACTTGTTCGGCACTGCTCCCGCGAATGGAGATGGTGGACAAATGGCCCAGTCCCCCAAATTGATTTACTTGAACCCCACTTTGTTCAGACAATAATTCGGGCAGGCTTTTGACTTGGGTGTCAAAGGCTTTGGGCTGAATGACGCTTACAAACGCAGAAGGCCTTTCAGAAGATTCCGGAGGAGCATCCGCCGAAACTTGAATTTCTCCCAACTGAGCTTGAGCAACAAGCAAGCAAGGAGTAAAAAAAGAAAAAATTGTAGAGGCCGCAAAAGCAGCAAGAAGGAGATGTTTCATGACGGCACTACTCTTTCCTCGAAGAGTCCCCGATTACATCGGGGGGTGCAAAATTCCAGAATTTAGGTCTCCTGACTTAAGGCGTTTCGCTTACCCTTGCCTTCCCATCCCTCGTACCTAACTACATAATTTCCCTTATGCTTCGTTGCTCACTCAGTCGCAATCCTCATGTACCTTAGGGTACACTCCGGTTGCTCCTTCATGAGCGCCTCGCCTAAAGAAAATTCTGTAATTAGGTTTCTAGCGGGACAGTGACTTAAACGAGTAGAGCTAAAACCTATCACAGTGGCGGGACCGTCGCCGATTTTCACGGCATTCCCTTAAACTCTGAAAAATACTTAATTAATAATTCGGACAACTTGTTAGGCCGCCTAGACAATTTCCTTGGGCCTTGTCAATCGATAAGCCTAAAAAATAGGGGATATGCGAAATCGCAAGACAGGGACCCAGTGATCCGCAAGGATAGGGACCCACTCGGAGCGTAGCGACGGATCTTATTTTTTCTTTTTATAGGTGGGTCCCTATCGATGCAATTTGTTTTTTTCTGGGC
>JADFYH010000027.1 GCA_015233135.1 Deltaproteobacteria bacterium | reverse complement strand
TCTGCCTATGTTTCTCAAAATGCTGCAAACCGCTATGCTCAAGCCCCCCAAGTACCTTCAAGAAATTTTTGGACCCGGGGTTGGGAGAATTTTTCCATTTTTGATTTGATCCCTGGCGTAGGCTGTTCAGCCAGTTTAGGTGTGAATGAATCCAATGCAGATGCTGGGCTGAGTCCCGACGCCACCCCGCGTTCAGATGCTGCTCTGACAGATGCTAGGAATCGTGATGTGGTTTCGGATACTGGCGATACTGGATTCCAGTCTGTCTGCGATACCTATGCTCCATTTACGCCTCTGGCCCCTGTTCGCCCCAACACACCTTTAAACAATATTGTTTTAGGGGGCCCCAACGGAGAGTTTGTTTGTTATCAGGAATGGAACTGGGTTCCTGCAAGAGACCCTATTCCAGGGTACGGTTCTCCGTATGTCGATGGGTATGCCATTTTAAACCGTGTTACCGGTGCAATCACTCGCCTGAATGTCATTCATCGTGAAGACGCTTATGCTAGAAACTGCTCCTTCTCCGATGATGGCCGCTATGTAGTGGTGCTGGAGAGTCCCCACGCAGCAGGTCCTGAACAAATTGTACTTTATGATCTGCAAGATCCTGCTTCACCAAGGCGTATTACAGTGACAGCAGGGAATGATTCAAGTGTTGCAGGAGTGATCTCCTCTGATGGAACCAGACTCTACTTTGTTTCCCATGCCACCGATCTGACAAGCGAGCCGAATCCTCATGGTGGAATTTTTCAGTATGATGTGCGTACAGGAAGGTTGAATCGATTGCCACTTCCCAATGTTTACTTTAATAGTGTTGAATATGGGATTGATCTTAATAGGCCTGCGTTGTCTTTGAGTGCAGATGGCCGTCGTCTGGCCTTTGTGGCCATGTCGAGTGTGACTTCTGCCATTCCGCAAATTTATCTCGCCGATCTGGAGACGTATCATATCTCGCAGATTTCTTCTGCATCAAACTACTCTGCTTTGCCCTTTACTTCAGGCACTGGCCATCGCGTTTTGTTTACTTCTTCTAGTGGCGGTGGTGTTTTTTTATGGGAAGAAGGAAGCGGTTTGCGTCTTGTGAGCACTGCTCCTGATGGAAGCCCTTTGCGTTACGGTAATATTGGGTCTGGAATCAGTCGCGATGGCACTCGTGTGGCTATGAGCGCACAGGACTCTCGAGTGGTGCCTGGTGCTTGGCCTACATTGCCTGGTCGTCAAGATGCTTTTACGGAGCTTGTTGTTCTTAATCTCAGTACAGGGCGACGTAACTTGGTTTACCAAAATTTATGCCTGGGCATTCGATTTGGAATGGGCGCCATTTCTGCCGATGGGCACTTTGGTATAGGTTCTTTCGCGGGTTTCTATGATAGGGGGGATGCTAATAGTTTTTATATGTATCCTTTGCTTGGATTTTCGGTGGATCATTTTTTGAATCCTTAGGCGTCTGTGAATTTGGAAAAATGATACGATCGCATTGGGGAATTGAGAATAAATTACATTGGCGATTAGATGTTTCATTATTGGAGTTCTGCTTTAGGTCAACATCTCTCGGTATTTTTCAGGTAATTTTTTTCAATCCCCTTATCCTTTGATACTTGCTTTTGTCCGACAAAATCTCTACCCTCGCAAGACAAAGGAGAAATTATGATTCATTCAGAATTGAGCAAAGTTTCTTTGCGTATTCCTAAAACAATTATCAAAAGCATTACGCAAATTTATCCCAAAGATTCGCTTTCCGAAATTATTCGCATGACTTTGTTGCAGGAGATTGAAAGAAAAAAAGTCATGAAAGAACATCTGAAACGCTATGGTAAATTCAAGCCGGAGCATTTTGATGAAAGCATTCTTTGATACCAACGTTTATGTGAATACTTTCTTCAGGCCTGTTTTACCCAAAGCACAATTCGAGTCTTATTTTAAGTCTTATGAAGTATGGATTTGTCCTCTCGTAAAACATGAACTGTTATTGGGAACGATTCATCCAAAAACCAAAGCCGATTTGGAAAAGTTTTTCTTGGCCTGCCCCACTTTTGAAGCCCCTGATCGCGAAATGTGGAATCAGGCCACTGAGCTTATGAAAAAAATGAAATGGAAGGAAAGTAAACATCAAAACGATGTATTGATTGCCCTAACGGCTTGCCGAGAATCTGCCTTATTATTTTCATACGATAAAATTTTCAAGATTCTCCAAAAAGAATTGAGTTTTTCCTTTCAATGTTTGGAAGAGAAAAAGCATTAAATTTATCTTAAATTCTTTTGTTTTCCCTCATTGCATTTTTTTCATAAAGCCATTATCCCAATTGCCTTATGAAAGACCTCGTCCAAATCTACGACACCACCCTCCGCGACGGCACGCAGGCGGAAGAGGTTGCTTTCACGGTAGAAGACAAGCTCGCCATCGCGAAAAAATTGGATGAGCTGGGTGTCCACTATATTGAGGCCGGCTGGCCGGGTTCTAATCCTCGTGATCTTGATTTCTTCAGGCAAGCGACAAAGCTCAAGCTCAAGAAAGCAAAAATCACCGCTTTTGGCTCCACGCGAAAATCTTCGATCCCCGCGCATCTGGATCCTAATTTAAAGGCGCTGCTTGATTCCAAGGCCAGCGTGATTACTATTTTCGGCAAGAGCTGGGATTTTCACGTCAAAGAAGCCCTAAAAATTTCTCTCCACGAAAATCTCAAGCTCATTGAAGACTCCATCCAGTTTCTGAAAAAAAATTCGGAGGAAGTGATTTACGATGCCGAGCATTTTTTTGATGGATACAGGGCCAATCCGGATTATGCCTTAAAAACCCTGGAAGCTGCTCTTCGAGGAGGGGCAGACTGGCTCATCCTCTGCGAAACTAATGGGGGGAGGCTTCCTGAGGAAGTGTTTGAAATTTTTTCGCAGGTGAAAGAAGTGTTTGACGTCCCTTTGGGTATTCATTGCCACAACGATGGGGAATTGGGCGTAGCCAATAGTTTGGCGGCGGTGAGGGCAGGGGCGCGTCAGGTGCATGGCACCATCAACGGCATTGGTGAACGCTGCGGCAATGCGAATCTCATTTCGATTATCCCCAATCTGGAACTCAAAATGGGATATGCAAGCGTAGGGGAGAGATCGCTCAAAAAACTGCGAGAGACCTCCCATTTTGTGTCCGAGCTGATGAATGTTCAAGTTCCCACCCATCAGGCCTTTGTGGGGAACTCCGCTTTTGCCCATAAGGGGGGAATTCACGTCAGTGCAGTGATGAAAAATCCAAAGACTTATGAACACATCAACCCCGAAGCAGTAGGCAATGTACGCCGTGTACTGGTTTCCGATCTGTCCGGGGTTTCAAATATTGTCTACAAGGCCAAGGAGTTTGGATTAAAGCTCGATTCAAAAGATGAGCGAATCAAAAATCTTCTGAAAGAAATGAAGGAGCTTGAGAATAAAGGTTTCCAATTTGAAGGGGCCGAGGCCTCTTTCGAGATTCTACTAAAGAAGGCCTTGGGGAGTTATAAAAGTTTTTTTAGACTCATTAGTTTTCGGGTGGTGGATGAAAAAAAACTGAATGAAGCAAATCCCTTGTCCAGTGCCAGCATCGAAATCGAAGTGGAAGGCCAAAAAGAAAGTTCTACTGCGATGGGTCATGGTCCAGTAAACGCTCTGGATAAAGCCTTGAGGCGGGCCCTGGAGCGCTTTTATCCTTCGCTTAAAAAAGTAAAATTGATCGATTATAAAGTACGGGTCTTGCAAAGTGGATCGGGAACAGATTCAATTGTGCGGGTGTTAATCGAATCCAGTGATGGAAACCATCGTTGGGGAACCGTGGGAGTCTCTGAAAACATCATTCAAGCCTCCTGGATGGCACTGGTCGATAGCATGGAATACATGTTGCTTCGATATACCTCTAAAAAAAGGAGGGGCTGATTGTATCCTTCTTTCCTCAAGGCCTTCCTGTCTCTTTTTGTGCTCACCCTTTCTTATCTTGTCCCTTTTTTTGTGCATCCTTTTGGGCAGGATTTTAAACTGAAAAAAGAGTCTAACCCTTGGGTAAACCTCCTCCAATCTTCTCCACTCTTGTCTGAAGAGAGGGCCGAAGAAATTAATTCCCTCAGCGCCCCAGCACGATTGAGTTTAGGTGAAAAAATAAAACTCAATCAAGCCACAGTGAAAGATTTGGGATATCTCCCTGGTATTGGTGAAAAAACGGCGGAAAAAATTATTGCAGAACGCCAGCGAGTGGGGGCTTTTAAGAAGTTGGAGGATTTAATGCACATTAAGGGAATAAAAGAAAAAAAGTTTGCTAAAATTAAACCCCAGTTGGAACTTTAGATTGACACTCTGTGTAAAGCCCTTCTACAAGTAGTATGCCGAGTATAGGCACATTTATAATTTGCATTTTTTTCAAGGAGGAAAAAGCATGAAACATAAGAACAAACTCAAGGTATTTGCTCTGGCGATCTTGATGTCCGTGTCATCCGTCGCAAAGGCGGAATTGGTGTCTGTGTTTGATGCCATCAACTTCAAGCCCGCAGTAGATTCGTCCAAATTTATAACTCTTTATGATGCTGAATTGCGTCCTGCTGGTGAGTGGAATACAGGATTTTATATCGATTGGGCCCATCATCCTTTGGAGCTCGGAACCACAGGGGGGACCCGTAGTGCAGGGGTGCTGGACGATACCGTGTTTATAGATATTGGGGGCAGTTATAGTTTTACCAATTGGTTCACTGTTGGGGCGCGTGTCCCTGTGGGATACTACAACTACCTGGGATTAACCTCTACAGTGGCGCGCAGCCTGGATGAATCTTCTTTCTACCTGGGGGATGTGGCTCTCGATTTCAAATTCCGTTTACTAAAGAGTCAATATGTAAAACTAGCCGTAATTCCCTTTGTTGCTTTCCCAACCGGAAAGTCTACGACCTTTCTTGGTCAGGGAACTGTAACGGGGGGTGGAAAGATTGCCTTAGACTTTGATCCCCATGAAAAGGTAAAGATTGGTTTGAATGTAGGGTATCGCGTAAAAGACGAAGTGATTATTCGTGGGGCTGACATCAATGATAGCTTAAGTGCTGGTTTAGGGGTGAGCTGGAGAGTGCATGATAAAATCTCCTTAATTGCCGAAGGCCAAGTAGAGGGGGTTGTAAAAAACCTGTATTCAAGTGAAGTTCAAACCCCCGCTGAAGTAGGTGGAGCTGTTCGGATTCATGCCACTCCTAATTTGGATGTCACTGTGGGTGGCGGTGCTGGTTTGACCTTGGGTGTGGGAACGCCGGATTTTAGGACTTTCCTGGGTTTGAATTATACCCATCATAATAGCGAAGAAGCGCCTCCCCCTCCTGTCAAAAAAGAAATCAAAAAAATCGTGATCGATAAGGTGATCTATTTCAACTTTGACAAGTCGGATATCAAAAAAGAATCGATGGCTATTCTTGACGATGTGGCTTCCGTGTTGAAGTCCAATCCTCAAATCAAGAAAATTCGAGTTGAATCACATACCGATGCCATTGGGAGTGAAGCTTATAACCAGAAACTTTCTCAGCGTCGTGCAAATTCCACTGTAGCGTATCTGGTTTCCAAGGGAGTGGATACAAGTCGTCTTGAAGCGGTTGGATACGGTAAAACCCGTCCTATTGCAGATAACAAAACTGAAGCAGGTCGTGCGCAGAACAGGCGTTCGGAGTTTAATGTGGTTGAGCAGTAATTCCCTTTTTGCCTTAATAAAAATGCCTCGATTTATCGGGGCATTTTTTTTAACTTTTTTTTATATCTAGGATGGAGTGTACAAATGGACAACCTCTACTATAAGCATTGCAAAATAAAATCTTATAGTTTTCTTTCCTTCTTTTTAGTGGCTCTATTTATATCCGGTTGTAATTTTTTAGGAAATGCTTATCAGGAAAGTGGAAAGAAATTTTCTGAAAGGGTTATTTTAGAAAGTCCAGAACTTGCCCAGCAGATTTTTCACCTCGTTGAAACCCCGGAAGTCGGTTTTCGCAAAGAACAAGAGAAAAAACAATATCCAGACTGGATCAGCGGAGTTGATATTCAATTTTTCAATTGGAAACAGGATGGGAAAGAAGATTACACGGCCCAGGTAGTTGCAGAAGTTCATTCGAGCCCTTGGTTGCAGAAAAGAAAAGCCCTTTCTCCGGTTTCGGAAAAGGCAAACATACACCTTACTATTCGTTTTTATATCAAACATTGGCCAGCTCCTATTATTTTTTTTCCTGAAAGCAAAGATCTGGAACCCTATACTTGGGAGCTTACCTTGGTGGATGGAAAGGAAAGCAAGGCCAAGGGTTTCTTTAGAGATTATCTAAGTTACTAATCCTCAAAAATGATTTTGCGGATGAGCTCAATGTCCACGGACTTCCCTTGATAAAAATTCTCAAACACCCGGCTGGCGCCTTCGTAAAAGGTGGAAAGAATTTTTAGTTGGTTCAATAGAAAACTCAAGTCTTCGGGAGCTGTTGCTTTGCTATTCTCTATTTTCTGAAAAAGGTTTTTACACTTATTGATAATGCGAATGCTTTCATCCACCCCGGTTCGCAAGCGATCAAAAAAATCTCGGAACACTTGTTTGGGATATTCCCTCTTGGCCTCGTAATAATCTTTGCGAGTGCCTTTCACCCAAACTTTTTGAACCAGCTTACATTTTTCTAACAAACGAATGTTGATGCTCACATTCGATTTGCTGGTCTTGAGATGGTCTGCAATCTCATCCAGTGAAAGGGGTTTGGAAGAAAGAAAAAGCAGGGCATAAATTTGCCCTCCCACCTTACTCACCATCCCCAGCATATTGGCCGATATTTTTCCGGCAGCCTGAATAAAGGTATCCAGGGCTTTTTCATATTCGGGAGTAACGGCTTTGTTTTCGCTGACAATCTGTAACATACGGAGAGAGAGGGATTCGAACCCTCGGTACCTTTTCAGGCACGCCGGTTTTCAAGACCGGTGCAATCAACCACTCTGCCATCTCTCCAACTTTACCAAGGTTTCCAAATGATGGGTCTTTGGAAAAAAATCACAGGGAAAAATTTTGTCTATCTGCCATCCTGCCTGAATCAAGATTTTTAGATCTCGAATGAGGCTCACAGGATGACAAGAAAGATAAAACAGGGTTTTCAAGCTCGATTGAGCCAGGCAATTTGCGGCCTGCTCATGAAGCCCCTTTCGAGGGGGGTCTACCAAAGCCACTGTATTAGTTAAATCTGCTTTCTGTAATAAATTTTCAAGTAAATCTTCTACACGGCCTTCAATTATTTTCCAGCTCTTCATCTGATGCTGTTCCTGATTATATTTCGCCAGCCCAATGGAATAGGGATGTTCTTCAATCATCCAAACCTCTTTGATATGCCTGGCCATTAAAATAGAAAAAAGCCCTACGCCGCCATATAAATCCAGAAAAAGGGTTTCGGAATTCCAATTTTGCAATTCTAAAAGTTTTTTATAGAGAGGACTCAAAATGGAAAAATTGGCCTGAAAAAAAGTGGAGAGAGAAAAATAGATTTTTTGTCCTTCAACTTCAGTAAAGAGATAATCTTCCGGTTTTTGAACGAGTGATTTTCTTCCAATGCCTCCCCAATAAATTTTACCCTCTTCACTCACTTTTGCCACGATGCTGGCAATCTTGTAATTGGCGGGAAGTCTGGCAATAGCTGCTTCTCGTAGCTGAGGAATGAAGTCTGAAAGTTGTTCCATCGCAATGGCACAGCTTTCAATCGCTAATATTCTTTTGGGGGCTTCGCTAACAAATCCGAAAAAGTATTCTCGTCTTTTGTCTTTTCTCAGGCTGATGTCGAGTCGATGACGGTAGTGATATTCTTTGGGCGAGGGAAGAATCGGTAGAAAGGTAGACTCGGTAATTTGAAAATCTTCTTTCAAAAAAAGAGCTTTCAGTTCTTCTTCTTTGAAGCGAAGTTCTTCTGCATAGGGCAAATGCTGGTAACTGCAGCCACCGCAGGTGCCGAAGTAGGGACAGAGAATATGGGGGGAGGGGGGTATCATTGAGCGTTATTGACAAACTAATTCTTCCCCTCTCCCTCGAGGGGAGAGGGCAGGGTGAGGGTGATATTGGTGGAATCAAATTGAATCAAATGTCACCCCCTCCCTAACCCTCCCCCCTCAAGGGGGAGGGGATTTCTAATCCAAGTGGAGTCTGTCGACTTCTAGTCGACAGTGGTTGAAAAATAACAAATCTTTCTACATCAACTGCAAATTCGCATACTTCACCAGTAATCGCTTCAACTCCCCATTTTGAAACAACACCGTCAGCTTGGCATCACTGACATTTCCCTCAAAAACTTTAATAGTCCCAAAACCAAAAATAGGGTGTTTTACCTTTCGTCCGACTTGGTAAGGATTGTCACTATTGGTAGCGGAAGCGGATGAGCTGTTGTCCACCGTATGATTCCCCATTCCACTTCTTGAAGACGTAGCCTGTTCCTCTTGAAGATGGAGTAAGTTTTTGGGGACGTCTTCCAAAAATCGTGAGGGGAGATTCCACTGTTCCCTTCCATACAAAAGTCGTGTTTGAGCATGACTCATAAATAATTCTTTTTTGGCTCGGGTCATCCCTACATACATCAGCCGGCGTTCTTCATTCATTTCTTCGGGGCTTTCAAAGGAGCGCGTGTGAGGAAATAGACCTTCTTCCAGGCCCACTAAAAAGACATAATTAAATTCCAGTCCTTTTGCCAAATGCAGAGTCATCAAGGGGAGCACGCCTTTGCCGTCTTCCATTTTATCCAGATCAGAAGCGAGGGTGATTTGTTCCAAAAAGTGACTGAGTGTTCCTTGAGGATTAGAAATTTCAAAATCGGCGACTACGCTCAAAAGTTCTTGTAAATTTTCGAGACGACTTTCGGCTTCAATGGTTTTCTCGGCTTTGAGTTCTGCAATATAGCCTGTAGCTTCCATTAAACTCTTTACCCATTCTGAAAGTTTTTTATTGTTTGTCATCTCGAGTGAAGCGAGAGATCCAGTGGATGCAAGTGGAAGACCAACGGGATCTCTCTCCGGCGTTGCGGATCGAGATGACAGATTCTGATCTTCTAAGCTTGTTCTTAAAGTTTTTAATAATTCCAAAAATTTCAAAACTTCCTGAGCAGTCTTCCCGGCGATGCCTGCTTCCTGAGGGAAAGACAGTGCGTCAAAAAGATTGAGGCCACGTGCGCTCGCAAGGCTCTCCAATTTTTCAATACTTGTTTTTCCGATGCCACGGCCTGGCACATTGATAATTCGTTTGAGATGAAGACTATCTTGAGGATTTGAAATGATATACAAATAAGCCAGCATGTCTTTAATTTCGAGTCGGTCGTAAAAGCGGGTTCCTCCGACGATGATATAAGGCAGATTGTGCTTGCGCAGTTCATCTTCAAACACCCGCGACTGTGCATTGGTTCTGTAAAAGAGGGCGAATTGATTGAGAGAAATATTTTCTCTTTCACTAGTCTCCTTAATTTTCTGGACTACAAATGACGCTTCCCCTTTTTCACTTTTAGAAGTGAAGAGCGTAATTTTTTCACCTTCGTCATTTTCGGTCCAAAGCTGTTTGGGGCGTCTTCCCTCAATTTGGTTGACCACTGCATGAGCGGCTTTGAGAATCGTTTGAGTGGAGCGATAATTCTGTTCCAGCTTGATGACCGTGGCATCTTTAAAATCGAGCTCGAAATCCAGAATATTTTTAATATCCGCCCCCCGCCAGCGGTAGATGGATTGATCGTCATCTCCCACGACACATAAATTATGATGAGCTTGTGCAAGCAGTTTGATGAGACGGTATTGGGCATGGTTGGTGTCTTGGTATTCATCCACCAGAAGATAGCGAAAACGATCTTGATACAGTTTTAAAATCTCGGGATGTTGTTCAAAAAGTCGGACGGGCAATAAGAGTAGGTCTCCAAAATCGACGGAATTATTTTTGCGCAACTTTTCTTCATACCAGCTGTAAACCTGGGCGACCTTTTCATCAAAAAAATCATTATATTTTTTGCTATAGTTTTCAGGCGAGATAAGTTCATTTTTCGCATTGTTTATTTTTGCCTGAACACTGCGCGGGCTATAAATCTTCGGATTGATATTGAGTGTTTCCAAGGCCTCTTTGATGAGAGTCATTTGATCGCTATCGTCAAAGATAGTGAAATAGGGCCCCAGCCCGATTTTTTCGGCATGCCTCCTCAAGATTTTTACACCCGAAGAATGAAAGGTGGAAATCCAGACATCATCCGCTCGTGAGCCGAGTAGATGTCCAATGCGCTCTTTCATTTCCCCGGCGGCTTTGTTGGTAAAGGTGACCGCAAAAATGTTCCAGGGGCTCACTCCTTTTTCTTGGATCAAATAGGCAATACGATGAGTAAGGACGCGAGTTTTCCCTGATCCAGCACCGGCAAATACAAGCAGTGGGCCCTCAGTGTGGAGTACGGCTTCTTGTTGGGGAGGGTTGAGTTTTGCGACTAGGGACTGGGAATTCATTATTAGATGAGGTTTTTAAAAAAATTACCGCTTTTTAATCTGTAGATATCAAAATCAGAATCGAAGCTTAAGATTTGATTAATTCCAAGAGAGTTTCCAATACAAACCAATGAAGCATCTGCAAAATCCATTGGGACATTTTTATACTTCTTCATTAAACTTTGGCACTCCAGTAAATTTGCTATGGAAAGGTTTTCAAGAATTATTCCTTCTTCTTTTATCCAGCTGAATAAAATATCTATATTTTTTAAATTTTTCCTAAGCAAATAAATGACTTCACAAATTACAGGAAAGGTTGTTCGGTAGATGAAATTATTGAACTCAAGAAGACGTCTGTTTTTTTGAAAGTTTTGATCGTTTGGATCGAGTAAGGCGACTAGAGGTCCTGTATCGAGGAGAATGTTCGCTGTGTTCATCAAAAAACTCCCTAATATATTTTTTTGAGTTGGTTCCCAGGTCGGATTTTCCACTACCTTCAAGTGGGCCATATTTTTTGATAGCTTCTAAGTAGATTTCGTAGGCACTTTTTTTATTTTTTTTGACAATAGAGATACCAAAAAGCAATTCTAAGCCCCGTTTGATAACTTGACTTTTGCTCATTTGGTTACTCTTTGCCCATTGATCAATTTTTTTTTGAAGTTCTGGTTCAAAATGAAGGGTCATTGCCATAAAATTTCTCCTATTTATCATTTGCATTATAATTTTCAGCTTCGTCAAGAAGCTATTACTCCACCGTTACACTCTTCGCCAAATTTCTCGGCTGGTCTACATCGTGCCCTTTTTCGTTGGCAATGTGATACGCGAAGAGTTGCAAAGGAATAATTGCAAGCAGGGGATAAAAAAGATCTAGCGTTTTTGGTATTTCAATTACCGCTTTGCATTTTTGTTTCAAAGATTTTTCTTGTTCATTACAAATCGCCAAGACTTCCGCACCGCGTGCCAGCACTTCCTGAATATTCGAACTCATTTTTTCATAGCTTTCGTCCTGAGGAACCAAGGCAATGACCGGAGTTCCCTGATCGATCATGGCAATAGGGCCGTGCTTGAGTTCGCCGCCCGCATAGCCTTCGGCAAAAATGTAAGAAATCTCCTTAAGCTTCAGTGCCGCCTCCAAGGCGATGGGGTAAAGTAGGCCGCGCCCAATAAATAAAAACAAATTTGAATTCATGTAATGCAAGGCTAATTTTTTAATTTCCTCTGCTTGTTTTAAAACCAATTCCATTTTTTGGGGAAGTTCTGCAGTTTCTTGCAAGATGGTTTTTAATGCCTCTTTTGAAATTTTATTTTGATGATCGGCCCAGCAAAGTGAAACCAAGAGCAAGGCCTGCAGCTGAGTCAAAAAAGTTTTGGTGGCCGCTACCCCAATTTCAGGGCCTGCATGCGTGTAAAAAACTCCATTCGCTTCACGGGCAATGCTCGATTCTAAAACATTGCAGATGGCGTACACCGGCGCTTTTTGCAATTTTGCAGATTTTACTACGGTGAGGGTATCTGCGGTTTCTCCCGATTGAGAGATCACTATTAATAAAGTTTTGGAATTTAATATTGGTTTTCGATATCGAAACTCGGAAGCCACATCCACCACTACAGGAATTCTGGCCCATTTTTCCAAATAAAATTTTCCGACCAAGGCTGCATGATAACTGGTTCCACAGGCCACCAGATAAATAAGTTCAGGTGGATATTGATCGATGGTTTTTTTGAAATCCTCGAGTAGAATTTCGCTGTGATCGGCGGGCACTTTACCTCGCAAGGTATCGATGAAGGCGCGGGGGCCCTCAAAAATTTCTTTCAGCATGAAATGCTTGTAGCCTTCTTTTTCGGCCTGGGTCAGACTCCAATCGATATGCTTCGTCTCAAAATTGACGGTGTGTCCCTCGTTATTAAACACCTCAATTTTATCGGGTTGAAGGACTGCGATTTCTCCATCCTTCAAAAAAATAACTTCTCGCGTGTAAGGGAGCAGGGCAGGCACGTCCGAGGCGATAAAATTCTCTCCAAGGCCTTCACCCAAGACCAGCGGGCTTTGGTTACGGGCGACCAAAACTTGCTGCGTTTCTTTTTCATTTAAAATCGCCAGGGCGTAAGAACCTCGCACCCGCTTCAAAATATTTTGCAGTGCTTTAAAACTGGATTTGGTTTGTTGAAATTCTTCATTCATCAGATGGGCTAAAATTTCGGTATCGGTATCCGAAGAAAAAACATGTTTCTTTTTTTGCAGTGCTTCTTTGAGCTCCAGATAATTTTCAATGATGCCATTGTGGACTACCGTAAACAGGCCATAATGATGCGGATGCGCATTCTGTTCATTCGGTTTTCCATGAGTCGCCCAGCGGGTGTGTCCAATGCCTACATTTCCTGGCAGTGCATTTTTTTGCAGTTTGCTTTTCAGTTGCTTCAGTTTTCCCTCAGCACGGCAGATTTCTGTTTTATTTTGATGCAGGGTGGCAATCCCTGCCGAATCGTAACCGCGATATTCCAGACGGGTAAGGCCGTCAAAGATGATATCTGCTGCACTTTGTTTGCCGATATAGCCGACAATTCCACACATAAATATCCTTATTTATTAATGAGATGAGAATTCTTCATTTGGAATGATTATCGGGATCAATTTTTTTTAGCAACTAATTCCTCAAACAATCGATAAGTTCCCAAACCAGAGGAGGAGCTGTTTGTGGTCCATTCCAATATTACAACACTACGCGGGAATGATTTTGCTTCTTTGCGTCACCCTCAAAGTACGCTCGATCATCCTCGTGTGCCTGCGGATGCAAATGAGCTGGGGCAGATTTTATCTCAGTCCAATGAAAATATTCTTGGTCACATTGCGGCGCTTTTGCATCGAAATCAGGCCCAGGGCTTTGGTCGCGATTATGTCTCTCGCCTTTTTGCAAATCTCCCTTTTTTTCATGCCCACAACGAAGCCTTACCCCGTGCGCAACAAGACCTGGCCTTGGTGCAGTCGCTTTTGATTGCGCTCGAAGAAAGAAATTTGTCTTCGGGTCTGCGCTCGCAAGTACAAGAGCTGCGTCATACTTTTGATACCCTCGATGGTTTTATGGAAATGGATGCTACTTTTCGTCAAAGCACTTTTTTCTTTGCCCGTAATGGATTGGAGCGCTGGGGAGCAATCTTCAATTTGGCTTCGGCGTTAAGTGGCATGGCGGCCTCTGCCTTGGCAGTATGGGCGGGAGCACGGCAAAATTTTGCCCTGGGTCTTATTTCCGGTCTGGTGAATGCCAGCAGCCAAAGCGGTTTGCAGTTGCTTTATCGGCTGACGATTAACCATGAAAATTTCAGCGGCGAAATGGCGGCGGATTTGGGGCAGGCTGGCTACGATGCGCTGGTGTGCAGTCTGGTTTCTTATGGGATGGGAAGTCTGGGGACAAAACTCGGCATCACAGAAACTTCTTCAAGAGCAGTGAGGGCTTCCTGGGCGGTCGCAGAATTTGGCAGCGATGTGGGTGCCGAATATTTCAGTGGGCAGTTTGCTGCCCTCAGACGAATTGCAGGATATGAAACAACCGATTTAAGTCACCTCACTCTCAGGCGCATGGCTTATGGCTTAACGGCCAATGCCTTGGGAGAACTGCTAGGAGACGCCACTTCAAAACCCCTGCATCACTTTTCACCGCAGATGCATCACTGGGCCTTGCAGAATTCTATTGCAGTACCCGTCTCCCCCGAGGAATCGGGGGCCCATTCTCTTCAAACTTATCTCAGCACCCCTGCCTCCAACGAAATCTTTCCCGGCCAAGGGGATGAGCCTGCTAACGATAATGTACATCCCTCGGAAGAAGAACCTCATGTGATGCCTATTGCAGTAGGAGCAGAGGAATATGGGGATGTGAGAGGGACTTTGCTCCAACTTGTTTCTTCAGCTCATTCTTTGGAATTATCACCTCGTGCCATGGATGCTTCGGATCCTCGTGCACATAATGTTCGTCTTCTCGTAGAGGGTCTAGTTAGGGCGGGTATTCCCCATTGGAGAATTACAAACGCTTTTCTGCAGGCTACTGCTGTTTTGAAGAGTACAGAGGAACAAATATTTGCTCTTGAACTTTTCCTGTCAAGCCTGCGTGATGCTACTATTAAACAAAGTGCGGCTTTTCATATTGCCGAAGCCCTCTTGCCTCGTCTTCAGGTAGGCTCTCCGGAAGTGTTTGCCTTGGCCAAAATTCTAAATTCAGTTGTAGTTCTCTATTCTAATGATGGATTGGGACCGGGTTTTTTAATACGGCTTTATTTAGCTTGTCTTTCAAAGTTTGGAGCTAATTTGGAAGCCATATTAGAAGAACTTGGCAGGATAGCTGCCATGGCAACTGCGCCTCATTATGAGGATGAAGATTCAGAGGGTTTCTATAGGGCCCCTAGTGAACAAGAGGATCGGCGTAGAGGAGTAGAAGAAGCGCGGGCAAAGGCGGCCCGCGGGCGCTTAGAAGAAATGCTGATGGATCAATTGATCGGTGGTCGGAATGCTGAGTTCGTAAGTTCTATGAAAGCCTTGTACGCGTACTGGAAGAATACCGCTTACAATGAAAAATGTAGAGGGGTTGCTTGCAATCTATTTAAAAAACATTTTTCAAAACTGCTCCACTTACTCAGTGTATCTCGTTGGGAGGAATGTAAAGAAACTTTGAAAGCTGTTTTATTAGAGCCAAGATTTGACCCCGATTTTCGTACTAGTATCCAAAAATTCATTGCTAATATAGTAGATCATAGAAGAACTTCGGAGCTTGAACTGCTTATTCGCGAGCTTATTCCTCAGGCAGATAAAGGGGGAATGCTAAGACGAATATTTTTGGAGGATCATTCTGAAAATAATCCTTATCTTCATCTGCTTCAACACATCCATTGGTCAGAGACTGATGCAAAGCCCGTGGTAGAGTTTTGGTTAACACTTTTAGAATTGGACAAAAGAGAACGCTATTATGGCCGTGCTTATTTGATGGGATTTCTTTCCGGGCTTTGGGCAATAGTTTTTTCTGCAGCCTTTAAAGATTCGCCCTTTAGAGAAGGGCGTTTACTATTGTTGGATGCCCTAACCGGACCCGAAGAACTTTTAACTTTTTTGGAAGAATTCAAAGGCCCGGTTCTATCGGAAGAAGAGTATTTCCATCTCTTGCCAAGGCTGGAAGAAATTTACTTACAGCGCCCAGAATTGCGTGACCGATTAACGCGTTCAAGGCTTTACCGCTGTCTCAAGGTCTTTTTCCCATGGATAGAACATCTTTTGGCAGCTGCCGCTCCTGAAGTGCCTCAGTTTTTATCGATCTTTAAAATTGAGTTGAGGGGCTGTTCTCATATTGATGTTGCAGGCTACGCCGCAGCTCATCCAGACTCTGCCTTTCAGATTTTTTATGCTTATTACCAGGCAGGTTTGCCCTTAGACCATCCTGAGACTGTGAGAGCCTATCTTGAGGCGGAAGACCGGGATTTTTAGAGAATCTTGTAGAAATCGCTATCCCTTATGCTTATGGGAAAAAACATATTCGATCGGATGATCCTGTTTCTCTGAGAGAGGCCTATCTGGCTTTTGCAGCTTATGGTGCTTTTTCATGGGCACAATTACAAGATCGAATGCAGGGGGCTCTTGAACATTCTGGTCGCCACATTAAAACACCTCAATCCTTTCAATTTGAAATTGCAGATCAAAATGTGGCTGTGGTTTTTTGTGAAGAAAACGCCCTCGATCGAATGCTGATCACAGGATGTCCAGGGAAGCAGATCGCGCGCATTATCGTGAATGGCTTGTGGCGAGGTGTTGTGGCTATCAACGAAGGCGAACACGAATCTCGCAAGGCCTGGTTGATTCAATTGGATTTGGGCGTTCGTAGTCCTATCACGGCAAATCAACTGTTAATGGGGCTTGCTGCAGGATTCGGTAATATCGCCAGACACGATCCCGAAGTCGATTTTGTGCTTTGTATACAGGGGAACAATCGTGAAGTGTTTTGGTCGAGAGAGACGGACTCTGAACAAATTCCCTTGGTGGAGAGAATCATTCAACAAGGAGATGGAGCAATATTTCCTACAGATAAAAATGCAACGATAAGGCTTTTTTCGGAATTGTTACAGTTTTTAACAAACAAAGACAAAAAGGCAAAAGACAGAAAAACTGCCTCACGATTATTAATAGGCTTGTTCCCCAGTTTAGGCCGTACTGCGACTGAGTTTGCGGAGATTGTCGATCTTCTTCTCATGGAAGAAGATCTTGATCATTTGAGCAAGAAACTTCTCGAAAATTTAAGAAGCATGTGTAGTGATGAAGAGGAGGCAGAAGACAGAACAGAATCTTCCTCTGTATCTGGCAACACACCTGCTGGGAATTCTTTATTAAGCATACTTGCCACTTTAGGTGTGGGCGCCTTAACTGCGTTTGTCGCAGGAAGAGCGAGGAGTGCAGTAATGCAAAGCCCTACTCCAATTGCCCAACTTCCGGATGGATCCGATCGAATACGCTTGGATTTGGGAGAAACCAGGACAGCTGTAAACATCTTTCAATCTCCCCTAGACAAGTTCCCTAAGTGCCGATAAAAACATCAGCACCATGCAAAATCCTTACAATCCAAAGGCTGTCGAATCCAAGTGGCAAAAGCATTGGCAAGAGCACAAAACTTTTCAAGTGCTTGAAGACCCCAAAAAACCTAAATATTATCTCCTTGAAATGTTTCCCTATCCCTCGGGCCGAATCCACATGGGGCATGTGCGCAATTATACCATTGGGGATGTGGTGGCGCGCTACAAGCGTATGAAGGGTTTCAACGTGTTGCATCCCATGGGTTGGGATGCCTTTGGGATGCCCGCCGAAAATGCTGCGATTCAAAATAAAACTCATCCCGTAAAGTGGACCGATTCCAACATGGCCTACATGCGGGAGCAATTGAAGAAGATGGGATTTTCTATCGATTGGGAGAGGGAAGTTGCTACTTGTCGCCCCGACTATTATCGTTGGGAACAAAAAATATTCACCGAGATGTATGAGAAGGGGCTTGCCTATCGAAAGCATTCCCTCGTGAATTGGTGTGAAAAATGCCAAACCGTTTTGGCGAACGAACAAGTAGAGCAGGGCGCTTGCTGGCGCTGTGATACAACCGTGACTCAGCGTCCTTTGGAACAATGGTTTTTTAAAATTACTGCTTATGCCGAAGAGCTTTTGCAGGATACTTACAAACTAAAAGGTTGGCCTGAAAAAGTCCTCACGATGCAACGGGATTGGATTGGAAAAAGTGTTGGGGCTACGCTGCAATTTACCTTAGAAAATTCGGATCAAAAAATTGAGGTCTTTACTACTCGTCCGGATACCTTGTACGGCGTTACTTTTCTGTCTCTAGCTTTGGATCATCCTTTGATTGCTCAGCAGGTAAAAGAGGAAACTTTACTAAAAAAGCTTTCAACGCTTCGAGAAAAAAATCGCAAGATTGATCGAGAGAAAAAACTCGCTGGAGATTATGAAAAAGAGGGTCTGTTCTTGGGCTTTTACGCCCTGCATCCGCTGACGGGAGAAAAAATTCCTGTCTATGCCGCAAATTTTGTATTGATGGAATATGGCAGCGGTGCGGTGATGGCGGTCCCTGCGCACGATGAGCGAGATTTTGAGTTTGCGAAGAAGTATGGGCTAGTGGTTAAGCAAGTGATTGAACCCCTCACCCTGACCCTCTCCCCCAAGGGGAGAGGGGATAATGCTCAAGGAAAAAGTAGTAAAGAAATCCCTTCTCCCCTTGGGGGAGAAGGTGCCCGTAGGGCGGATGAGGGGACAAGTTTAGCACAAGCCTTTACCGATCCCGGCATCCTCATCCACAGTGCCCAATTTACAGGGCTTCCTAGCGAAGACGCCAAACTCGCCATCATCCAACATCTCGAAGAAAAAAAAATGGGCCAACAAAAAATCAGCTACAAGCTGCGCGATTGGGGAATTTCCCGTCAGCGTTATTGGGGTGCTCCGATCCCCATGATTCATTGTGATGCTTGCGGGATAGTTCCTGTTCCAGCAAATCAGCTTCCAGTAAGGCTTCCCTTGGATGTGGAATTTACAGGGGAAGGTGGGTCGCCCTTGAAAAAAATTGAAAGTTTTATCCACACCACTTGCCCCAAATGTCAAAGGCCCGCACGGCGTGAGAGTGACACGATGGATACCTTTATGGAATCGTCCTGGTATTTTTTGCGCTACACCTCGCCGCATTGTGAGCAGGGGCCCTTTGATCCAAAGGCTGTGGAATATTGGATGGGGGGAGGGGGAAAGGAAGAGGGAAGAGGGAAGAGGGAAGAAGAACATGAGAGGAGCGGCAGTAATCCCCTCTCCCTTGAGGGGAGAGGGCAGGGTGAGGGTGAAGGGGTAGATCAATACATCGGCGGAATTGAGCACGCGGTTTTGCATCTTCTTTATTCGCGTTTTTATACCAAAGTGTTGCGCGATTTAGGCTATCTCAAAATTTCAGAACCCTTCAAAAATCTGTTGACCCAAGGCATGGTGATTAAAGATGGCGCCAAGATGAGTAAGTCGAAGGGAAATGTAGTTGATCCTAATTATCTCATCGATAAATACGGTGCCGATACAGCCCGCTTGTTTTCATTGTTTGCCGCTCCTCCCGAAAAAGATTTGGATTGGAATGATCAAGGCGTGGAAGGATCCTTTCGATTTTTGAATCGGGTTTGGAATTTGTTGGGGGACCTGATTGAGGGTGGTTTCAAGCAGGGCCTGGAGGACGAACAGGAGACTAAAAAACTAAAACGAAAATTTCATCAAACGCTCAAAAAAGTGGGAGAGGATCTTGAACGCTTTCAATTTAATACTGCCATTGCAGCCATCATGGAATTGACCAATGTACTTCAAGATTATCTCAAAAAAAATTCGTCTGTTTTTTTGAAAGATTTTACCCGTGATTTTATTTTGATGCTTTCTCCATTTACTCCCCATTTTGCAGAAGAGTTATGGGAAAAGTTTGGAGAAAGAAGCGAACTCGCTAATGTAACCTGGCCAACCTTTGATGCAAAAGCCTTGGAGAGCAGCACTCAAAATATCAGTATCCAGGTAAATGGGAAACTCAGGGCTAATTTGGAAGTCGCTGTGGGCGCCAAACAGGACCTTGTACAAACAATTGCTCTAAAAGAAGCGAAGGTGGCTTCGCAATTAGAAGGGAAACAAATTGTAAAAGTGATTTTTGTGCCGGGGAAGATTTTGAATCTGGTGGTGAAATAAATGCATAGCATTTACCTCATTCTCAACGAAGATCCTTATCTGGCCGATCAGGCCTTGGCAAAGCTGCGCTCGGAATTAAAAAAAGAAAAAAACGAATTTGAAGACCTCTCTTTTGATGCCTCCGAAATGGGTGTGGAGGCCCTTCTCAATGAGCTGAATTCTTTTTCTTTTTTTTCAAGTTATAAACTCATTCGTATTCAAAATGCCGAGAAATTTAAAAAAAACGATTGGGAAAAAATAATTCCCATTCAAAAAGATAATGAAGGGGCCTGTCTTTATATCTCTTGTGCAAATAAAACTCTTTATAAGGAGTTGAATAAGCAGGCTCAAGGCTCCTTGATGGCTATTGAGTGTTTGAAGCCTAAACCCCGCGATTTGCCGCAATTTTTAATTCAGGCCGCCAGGAAAGAAGGAAAAGAAATCAGCTTGGACAACGCGCGACTGATTTTTGATTTAATCGGTGACGACCTCGCATTTGCCTTGGGGCAATTGGAGCTGCTTGCTCTGTTTACTCAAGATAAAAAACGAATTGAAGCCGAAGATATCCATGCCTTACTGAGTGAAACTTCAGAAAAAAACGTATTTGCTTTTACTCGCAGTCTATCCCAAGAAAACCTGGTCCAAGGAAACCTGGGGCTTTGCTTTGGGCTGCTCGAAAAAATATTAAAACAAGGGGAAGCGCCTGTAAAATTGATGGGTTTATTGGCCCGGCATTTTCGTATTGTTCTTAAAACAAAACTGCTTCAACGCCACGGAGCCTCTCAAAGCGATATTTGCCAGCAATTAAAAATTCCACCCTTTGGATTTTCAGAATATGCCACTCAAGCAGCAGAACTCAGTTGGAAAAAACTCATTCGACTTTACTCGAAGCTGGCAGAAGGGGACATGCATCTCAAAAGCGTTCCTTTGCCTGCTGAGAAAATTTTTCAGAAATTCTTATTGGGAGTTTTTGAGTCCTAATACGGGGCTACGTATTTAGGATCAACGCCAATCGTGGCGTCTATCTCTGTCGTGATCCCAGTGTCTGCGTTCGCCATAAGGCCTATAATAAGGTCGATGAGGGTGTCGGGGGGAATAGCGATAATAAGGATAAGGCCGATAGTGTCGATGGTGGTGCCTGCTGCGATGAGCGTCTGCTAAGGGAAAATAAGCGGTGAATACAAATGCCAAGGCGATAGCGATTGCTAGAAGTTTTTTGAACGGCTTCATTTGTTCCTCCAAGTTTAATCTCTTCAAATTCGACGTACGTCCTATTTTTATTTTTGACGAAAGACCTCTTGCTTGGCAAATAACGTCCCCATCCCCACAAAAAACAAAAAGGCTGCTCCCACAAAGGGGCTTTGAATTCCATAATGGTCAAATAGCAGCCCTCCCAAAGGTGGGCCGAACATGCGTGCCAGGCTTCCTGCGGATTGAAAAACGCCCATGCTTAATCCTTGAACATCCGAGCCGGAATTTTTTGAAAGCAGGGCCGACAGGGAAGGGTTAGTGAGGGAAGATCCCAGGGCGAGCAGGCAAAGAAAGAAGACGAAAAAAGCCAGAGATGGGGCGAAGCTGGCGAGTAATAAGCCAGAGCCCATGAGTAGAGTTCCCGATTGAGCCAGTTTTATTTCTCCCCATTTTTTGGAAAGTCTCCCAATGGCGCCTCCTTGAACGAGCACCATAATGACTGCCATCAATGCCAAAATGAAGGAGGCGTGTTCTGCATCCAGATGAAATCTTGCCAACAGATACAGGGCAAAAGTGGTTTCCATTTGGGAAAAGGCAAAAGTAACCAGGAAAAAAAGAAAGATGGGAATTGCACGTTGGGGAGAAGCCAAAGTATTTCTCCAGACTTCTCTCCCTCCTTTGTGACGATGCTCTTTTCGAATTTCTTCGTTCAGTTTGGGTTCTTGAAGGGAAGAGAATGCAAAAAGTAAATTAATCAAGGCAAGAGTGGCGGCCATAAAACCTACCGATCCATAACCCCATTTTGCAAGGATTCCCAATTTTCCCAAGATGCCTACCAAGGCAGGACCAAACAAAAAACCCAATCCAAAAGCGGCTCCAATGAGGCCCATTCCTTTGGCGCGCTGGTCAGGCGGCGTAATGTCGGCGATGTAGGCGGAGGCCGCGGAGATATTGGCTCCAAAAAAACCGGCCAGCAATCGAGCTATAAAAAGGAGGGTCAGGTTGGGGGCCAGTCCCAATAAAATCATCGAGGCCCCAATTCCGGTGATGCAGGTGAGAATGACAGGACGTCTACCGATGCGGTCGGACAATCTTCCCCAAAAAGGTGAAAATAAAAATTGCATGCCGGAGTAGCTCATCATCAAAAGCCCCATGGTGAACCCCGAACCACCGTAAGACTTTGCATAGTAAGGAAGTATGGGAATCACCATCCCAAAGCCGACAAGATCGATGAAGACTACAAGAAAAATGGTAATAAGAGATTTTTTTTGCATGGAGCTTCTATAAGGAAGGGAAATAGTGGCGACAAGAGAAAAGAAGCAGGGTTTTTGGTTTGCATTCTGTGGGGTCTATCGATACATCGAAAAAAAGGAGTAATTTGTGAGTGAAGATAAAAAACAGGAAGAATTGGCAAAGGCCTTGGGTCGCATTCCCAGTGGCATTGGAGTACTCATTACTCAGGATGAGGAAGAGAATCCTCAAACCCTGTTGTGTTCCTGGTTTCAGCAACTCAGTTTTGATCCTCCCCTCATTGGAGTAGCTATTAAAAAAGGGAGTGAGATTGGAAATTGTATCCAGGATTCTGAACTTTTTGTGCTGAATATTTTGGCCGATGGAGATCAAAAAAATAGTATCGCTTATTTAGAATGTGAACTTCGGCACGTGTTTGAAATAGGGGATCATCGTTTGTATGTGGGAGAAGCGGTGGCTGGAAAATTGAATGAAGAAGGGGCCCCGCAAGTGCATCTCAGGAGAGATGGGTTTAAGTATTAATCCTTTTGTATGATTGAAGAAGAGGGTATTTTTAGTTATCATGACCCTCGATGGGGTTCTTCAAAATATCAGGAGTGGTTTATGAAAAATTCTGCATTAAAATTATCGGATAAAGGGGAGCTTACCCTTCCTTCCATGTTACGGAACAAGCTTAACCTTAAGCCGGGAGATAGGCTAGTTCCGCAGGTTCAAGATGGAGTGCTCGTTTTATTAACGGAAAAAATGTCTAAACATAAATCTTCTCAAAATTGGTTTTGGACAAAAAAATGGCAGCAAAAAGAGAAAGAAGTAGAGCTGGCCATTAAAACTAAAAAAACAAAAAGAGCAGAAAATGTGAAGGATTTGATGCGAGAATTACAAAAATGATTATTGAATGGTCATCTCCTTTTAAAAAGGATTTCAAAAAACTTCCTCAGAAAATCCAGGAGCTGTTTGCAGAGAAAATGCACCTTGCTACTGATTCAAGGCTTACACATCCATCTCTCCGCATTAAGAAAATGCAAGGTCATCCTTATATTTGGGAAGCTTCTGTCACGATGAATTATCGTTTTACTTTTCATAAGACAGAGTTGGGGATTTTTTTAAGAAGGATTGGCACTCATGACATGTTGAAAAATCCTTGACCTTCATTAAATTAATACCAATCTTGGGGTGCGGGCTCAGTAGATTAATCAAAGTAAAGAGGAAAGGAGAAGAAGGAATGAGAAACTATAAAACTGTATTTTTATCGCTGCTAATTATTACTTCGAGTTCTTGTGCTTTTACCAAGCAGCAGATGAGTATTCAGGCAGCTCCAGTTGAGGCTTCGCGTTGTGCTGTATCGGGTCGGGGTAAGGCTTTAGTCTTAAATGTAAGTGATGAAAGAGAAGATTCTAGTTTTATTGGTAAACGTATTGATGGTGGCGCGGCAATCAAAGATACGGGCACAACAATGCCTACTTTTAAACAAGCCCTGCAACAAAGTTTTCAAAATTGTGGTTTTAAAGTGACAGAGGCCCCCCCGCAAAAAGCAATTGGTTTGAAAGTGGCTTTGAGAAGTTTGTCTTATACGGTGATGGATGGTATTTGGACTGGGACAGTCAGAATGCAAGCTGCTGCGCAAGTCAGTCTTCTGCCAAAAGAAGACTGGTCTAAAATGATTAGAGAGGAGAGGGAACTTAAAAAAGCGGTTGTGCCTTCTGCAAAAGAAAATGAGCGTTGGATGAATGAATTGATTAGTAATCTAGTAGCTAAAATTGTGGGGGATAAAGAACTTAGCGCAAAATTGATTCCTTAACTATTTCTTTGACATTATCAGACACTCCTATATACCACCCACGGACTAAAAAACGCAGCCTCTTGCAGTCTCTGGAAAACGAATGATGAAACTTAAAATAGAATTGATTTTGAAACACAAAACCCTCCCTCGGTAAACGACGGAGGGTTTTTTTTAGTATGAAAACCTTGCTCGATCAAAAACAACTGGCAGTAGCCATTCAGCAGATGGCGCAACAAATTTCGCAGCGTCATCCCCATTTGGCCAATTTGATTTTTGTGGGTATCCAGCGGCGAGGGGTTATTTTGGCACAGCGCTTGATCCATTTTTATCAGCAACAAAATATGCTGCTACCCAGCTTGGGAACTTTAGATATTAATCTTTACCGGGATGATTTTTCTTCGCTGAATAAAGTGCCCGTGGTGCATGCCACCGAAATTTCGGAGTCCATTCACAATAAAGGCATCATCCTGATTGATGAAGTGCTCTACACCGGTCGCACGATTCGCGCGGCCATGGATGCCTTGATGGATTTGGGAAGACCTCGCTTTATAGAGCTGGCGGTGTTGGTCGATCGTGGAGGTCGCGAGCTGCCTATTCAGGCAAATTATGTGAGCCTCGTGCATCCCATCGGTGCCGATGAGGAAATTCAGGTGCGTTTTCAGGAGTTGGACGGAGAAGAAGGAGTACGAAGCGTGAGGCGTGATCCGTGATCCGTGATCCGTTTCCCGCTTTACAAAACAAAAATGTCATTCAATCGCAAACATTTACTTTCTACCCATGATCTTCGCCTCAGCGAAATCGAAGAGATCTTGCACAATGCGAAATCTTTCAAGGAAGTGCTTTCGCGCGAGGTGAAAAAAGTCCCCACACTTCGGGGGAAAACCATTCTCAATTTATTTCTGGAAGATTCTACGCGAACCCGAACCTCCTTTGAAATCGCCGGTAAACGCCTGTCTGCGGATGTCGTCAATATTTCCAAAAGTGGTTCCTCGGTTTCAAAAGGTGAAAGTCTACTGGATACCGCGAAAACCTTGGAGGCCATGCAGCCGGATATCCTCGTGGTTCGAGCCAAGCAAAGTGGTTTTGCCTTTCGTATGGCCCAGTATCTGCATTGTTCCGTCATTAACGGCGGCGACGGTACTCACGAGCATCCCACCCAGGCCTTGCTCGATCTTTTTACCATTCTTGAAAAGCGCGGTTCTGTAAAAGGGATGAAAATAGCCATTGTGGGGGATGTGGCGCATTCCCGGGTGGCGCGCTCGAATATTTATCTTTTAAAAACGATGGGGGCGCAGGTCTCGCTCGTCGGTCCTACGTCACTCATGCCTGCACAAGTAGAGCTTTACGGTGTGGAAGTTTTTAATGAGCTGATTCCCGGTATTCGCGATGCCGATGTCATTATGATGTTACGCATTCAGCAAGAACGTCTGGATGAAGTGCCCACTTTTCCTTCACTCCGGGAATACTCCCGTTTTTATGGATTAGATCGTCGCAAGATGAATGAATGCAAAAAAGAGGTGCTGATTTTACATCCGGGGCCCGTCAATCGCGGGGTAGAGATTTCTCCGGAGGTGGCCGATGGTCCCCATTCAGTGATTCTAGATCAGGTGGCTCATGGCGTGGCGGTCCGAATGGCCTTGTTATATTTATTGGGAAAGTGAAATATGTCTACACTACTCATCAAAAATGGTCGACTGATTGATCCGGCAAATCATCGGGATGGCCACTTCGATCTCAAAATCGAAAATGGAAAAATCGTTGAAATTGCTGCGTCAATTACTGCGTTAAAAACGGATCAACTGATCGATGCAAAGGGCTTAATTGTTGCTCCGGGTTTTGTGGATGTGCACGTGCATCTGCGCGAGCCGGGGCAGGAATATAAAGAAACCATTGAAACAGGCAGCAAAGCCGCTGCAGCGGGGGGATTCACGTCTGTTTGCTGCATGGCCAATACGCATCCCGTCAACGATCATGGCGCCATTACTGAAGCCATTTTACAACGTGCTCGGGAAACTGCTTTGGTGAATGTGTTTCCCATTGGTGCAGTGACTAAAAGGCTGGAAGGCCAACAGCTCTCTGAAATAGGAGAGTTGAAAGAAGCCGGCTGCGTGGCCCTGTCGGACGACGGAAGAACTTTACAAAATTCAGCCTTGTTACGCAAGGCCCTGGAGTACGCCAAGGCCTTTCGACTTCCTCTGGTGTCACATGCCTTGTGTCCCGATCTCATGGGCAAGGGGGTGATGAACGAGGGCTTTGTCTCTACCGAACTGGGTTTGCCGGGAATCCCCCACGTGGCAGAAGAGGTGATTATTGCCCGCGATATTGCCCTGGCCGAACTTACGGGCTGCCCAATACACGTGGCCCATCTTTCCACAGCCCGCGGAGTGGAGTTGATCCGGGAGGCCAAGCGGCGCGGTGTTCCCGTGACCTGTGAAGTAAGCCCGCATCATTTTACACTCACAGACGAGGCCTGCCGTACCTATGATACAAACACCAAAATGGCGCCTCCCTTGCGTCGGCCAGAAGATATCGCAGCAATCAAAGAAGGTCTGAAAGATGGCACGGTGGATGCGATAGCCACTGACCATGCCCCACATGCAATCTCCGAAAAAGAGTTGGATTTCGAAGAAGCGCCCTTTGGCATTATCGGTTTGGAAACGGCCTTTAGCCTTTCGCTGCGCTTGGCAGAGGATAAGCTCATTGATTTAAATCGCTTGATTGAGCTCCTGGCGACGAGGCCAGCGCAAGTGATGAATTTAAATCGCGGGGTTCTCGGCGTGGGCAGCATTGCCGATGTTACTTTATTTTCAGAGACAGAAGTTTGGACCTACGATGTTTCCCAAGGTCTATCCAAGAGCAAAAATACACCTTTCAATGGGTGGAAATTTAAGGGACGTGTGAAAGTGACGATCGTGGCGGGAGAAGTGGTTTACTCAGGATAATTTATGAAGAAAAAAGTAGCGAAGACAGATAAAAAAGCCCTCCTTATTTTGAAAGATGGAACTTCTTTTGAGGGGAGATCTTTTGGTTATGAAGGAGATGAGCATGAAGACGAAGATTTTTTCAGCAGCAGCGGAGAAGTGGTTTTTAATACTTCCATGACCGGCTATCAGGAAATTCTTACCGATCCTTCCTATAAATGGCAGATGGTGTGCATGACCTATCCTGAGATTGGAAACTATGGGATTAACCTCGAAGATGTGGAGTCGGCTAAACCCCAGGTTTCAGGATTCATCGTCAAAAATTACAATGCAAGCCCTTCCAATTTCAGGTCCGAAAAAACTCTGGCAGCTTATCTGAAAGAAAATAAAATTCCGGGCATCGAAGGGATAGACACGCGAGCCCTCACTCAACATCTTCGCGACAGAGGGGCTCAACCGGGCGTGATTGCTGTGGGGGATTTTGATGCAGACCAAATCAAAAAAAACGCTAAAAAATTACCCGGCATGGATGGAATGGATTTGGTCAAAGAGGTGACTTGCAAATCCTCTTACAAATGGCATGGGGGCTTGTGGAGATTGAATGGGAATAACTCACCCCAACCCTCTCTTACTTTAAGAGAGGGAGTTTTAGGAAAAAAACCCTATCGTATTACCGCCTACGATTTCGGCATCAAACAAAATATTTTGCGCTGTCTGGTTTCCTCGGGATTCGATGTGGTGGTGGTGCCTGCCCAAACTCCGGCAAAGCAGGTTTTGGCGCAAAAGCCGGATGGAGTTTTTCTTTCCAATGGCCCCGGAGATCCTGCAGCGGTGACCTATGCCATCGAAAATGTCTCCAGGCTTTTGGGGAAAGTTCCTGTTTTTGGAATTTGCCTGGGGCATCAAATTATGGGGCTCGCTTTGGGGGCAAAAACTTTCAAACTCAAATTTGGTCATCGGGGTGGCAATCAGCCGGTGATGGATTTGTCCACCCGCAAAGTTGAAATTACCTCTCAAAACCACGGTTTTGCTGTGGAAGAAAAATCTCTCAGTAAGATTGCAGCCATCACCCATATCAATCTAAACGATAAAACCGTGGAAGGCCTGGCAAATTTTAAACAAAAATATTTTTCGGTGCAGTATCACCCGGAGGCCTCGCCGGGGCCGCATGATTCGATGTATCTCTTCGAAAGATTTAAGCAGACGATTGCAGGGAAGTATTAGCAACTCACAAATAAAAAATTATCTCTATGCCCAAACGAAAAGACCTCAAAAAAATCCTCATCATCGGCAGCGGACCCATCGTTATTGGTCAGGCCTGCGAATTTGATTACTCGGGAACTCAGGCCGTGAAGGCCTTGAAAGAAGAGGGTTACGAGGTGGTGCTCGTCAATTCCAACCCGGCCACTATTATGACTGATCCGGAATTTGCCCATCGCACCTACATTGAACCCCTGCAGCCGGAGGTGGTGGCGCAGATTATTGAACGCGAACGGCCCGATGCGGTGTTGCCTACCTTAGGCGGGCAAACCGCCCTCAATATTGCGATGGCCTTGCATCAAATGGGGGTCTTCGAAAAATTTAAGGTGGAGTTGATTGGGGCCAAGATCCCTGCCATTCAAAAGGCCGAAGATCGCAAAGAATTCAAGGCCGCAATGGAAAAGATCGGCGTGGGAGTGGCGAAGTCCGGTCTCATCCACAGTATGGAAGAAGCGAAAGAGGTGATCAAGGATCTGGGCTTTCCAGTCATTCTTCGTCCTGCATTTACTCTGGGTGGAACCGGCGGCGGTATCGCGACGAATATGAAAGAGTATGAACATCTGGTGCGTTGGGGTCTCGATCAATCTCCCAATCGTCAAATCCTGATCGAAGAATCCCTTATTGGCTGGAAAGAATACGAACTCGAGGTGATGCGCGACACGAAAGACAATGTGGTGATCATCTGTTCCATTGAGAATCTGGATCCCATGGGAGTGCATACCGGCGATTCGATTACCATCGCCCCCGCGCAGACCTTGAGTGACAAGGAATATCAGATTTTAAGGGATGCTTCCATTGCGATTATCCGTGAAATTGGTGTCGAAACCGGAGGTTCCAATATCCAGTTTGCCATCCATCCCAAAGAGGGTCGCATGATTGTCATCGAAATGAATCCCCGCGTGTCTCGCAGCTCGGCACTGGCTTCCAAGGCCACGGGTTTTCCCATTGCCAAGATCGCAACCAAACTTGCGGTGGGTTATACGCTGGATGAAATTTCGAATGACATTACGCGCTATACCCCTGCCTCATTCGAACCTACTTTGGATTATGTAGTTACCAAAATTCCCAGATTTGCCTTTGAGAAATTCAAGGGCGCCGACGACAAACTCACCACGCAAATGAAATCGGTGGGTGAGGTGATGGCCATAGGGCGTACTTTTAAAGAGTCGCTCCAAAAAGCGATGCGTTCTCTGGAGATTGATAAGAGCGGTTTTGAATCCCCCCAACCCCCCTTATTAAGGGGGGATCAAGGGGGGATAGAAAAACGCCTCCGCATCCCCAAAGCAGACCGCCTATGGATAATTGGCGAGGCCTTTCGTCGAGGCTTTACTTTAGAAAAAATTAGAAAACTCACGCACATCGACTCCTGGTTTTTGAAACACATTGAAGAAATTATTTTGGAAGAAAAAGAAATTAAGAAATTTTTTGGGAAGAGGGAATATTTAGTCAGAATTAAGCAAATGGGTTTTTCGGATAAACGTATCGCTCAATTGACGGGTAAGACAGAAGATCAGATCCGCGCACTGCGGAAAAAATTAAAGATCAAGCCCGTCTACAAACGTGTGGATACCTGTGCGGCTGAGTTTGAGGCCTTTACCCCTTATCTTTATAGCAGTTATGATCAGACGGATGATTCCAAACCCAGCAAAAAGAAGAAAGTGGTTATCCTGGGAGGTGGGCCCAACCGTATTGGGCAGGGGATAGAATTTGATTATTGCTGCGTGCACGCCTCTTTTGCGCTGCAAAAAATTGGTTATGAAACTATCATGGTGAATTGTAATCCCGAAACGGTGTCTACCGATTATGATACCTCCGACCGTTTGTATTTTGAACCACTGACCATTGAAGATGTTTTGGGAATTTTGGAAAATGAAAAACCTTTCGGAGTAATTGTGCAATACGGCGGACAAACGCCGCTCAAGCTTTCTCATGCGATCAAAAAAGCCGGATTCAAAATTTTGGGCACTTCTCCCGACAGCATCGATTGTGCCGAAGACCGAAAACGTTTTCAAAAAATGTTGCAAAAGCTCAAGCTCAAACAGCCGCACAACTCGACGATTTATTCGCTGGCGGAAGCTTTGAAGGCCACCAAGGAAATTGGATATCCCGTGGTCGTGCGTCCTTCTTATGTCTTAGGCGGACGGGCCATGGAGATTGTCTACGACGATGCGGCACTCAAAAAATATATGACGGAGGCCGTGCAGGTTTCCTGGGATCATCCCATCCTGATTGACAAGTTTTTGGAGTCGGCTATCGAAGTGGATGTGGATTGTGTCAGCGATGGAAAAACTCGAGTCATTGGCGGCATCATGGAACATATCGAGGAAGCAGGAATTCATTCGGGCGATTCGGCCTGCTGTCTGCCCCCGCATTCCCTTTCCCCACGCCTATTGGAAGAAATCAAAAAACAGACGCTGAGAATGGCCAAAGAATTAAAGGTAATTGGTTTGATGAATGTACAGTTTGCCGTGAAGAATGAAGAAATATACGTGCTCGAAGTCAACCCGCGTGCTTCACGCACCATTCCCTTTGTATCCAAGGCCATCGGTCAACCGCTGGCCAAGATAGGCGCCTTGGCCATGGTTGGGAAAACGCTCCCATCGCAAAAATTCAGCGAAGAAGTTTATCCTCCTTATTTATCCGTCAAAGAAGTGGTGCTTCCTTTCAGTAAATTTCCGGGGGTGGATGTGCTTCTAGGCCCTGAAATGAAAAGCACGGGTGAGGTGATGGGCATTGCCCAAGATTTTGGTGCCGCCTTCGCAAAAGCCCAACTTGGGGCTTATACGATACTCCCCAAAAAGGGAGAGGTTTTTGTCTCGGTGAACGATCAGGATAAAGAAGCCATTTTAGAATCTGCACGACGTTTAATCCAAAATGGATTTGCCTTAGTTGCTACTAGCGGAACTGCGGATTATTTAAGCAAGATGGGAGTTCGCACTCGTTCCATCAATAAAGTAACAGAAGGTTCTCCACATATCGTGGATGAGGTGAAGGCCGGCAAGATTGCGATGATTGTGAATACGCCTTTGGGACGAAACTCGACGATTGATAGCTATTCCATTCGCCGTTCCGCCATTGAATATTCGGTTCCCTATTTTACCACCACCGCCGCGGCAAATGCTGCTACTTCAGCTATTTTAGAGATGAAGCAACATCCTTTGGAAGTGAAGACAATTCAGGAGTATCATGCGGAGCTGAAGAAAAAATAGTAGGATTAAATTTATAAAGGGCCGCTCTAAACACCCTCAATTTCCTCTCCTATTGACACCCTTAATTTTCCTCTGCTACTGCAAACATTCCTTATCAATAATTAACCGTTGTTTTTAATTCATGGGAGAGATTTTATGGCCAAAACAGTGATTGTCAGTGCGGCAAGAACTCCTATCGGTTCTTTGCAAGGAACTCTTTCTTCTCTCACGGCACCTCAACTGGGTGCGGTTGCTATTAAAGCGGCCTTGGAGCGTGCAGGAATTTCCGGGGATCAAGTGCAAGAGGTTCTTATGGGTAACGTGTTGAGCTCGGGGATTGGTCAGGCTCCAGCCCGGCAAGCGGCTATTTATGCAGGTCTGCCGAAAAGTGTGCCTTGTACCACCATCGGAAAAGTTTGCGGATCGGGCCTCAAAACGGTGATGCTGGCCGATCAGGCCATTCGTGCTGGCGATTCGGAAGTGATTATCGCGGGGGGGATGGAGAGCATGTCCAATGCGGTTTACTCTTTACCCAAGGCGCGAACGGGCTACCGCATGGGTCATGGACAGGTAGAAGATTTGATGATTAAAGATGGTTTGTGGGATCCTTACAATAATTTGCATATGGGAAGCATCACGGAAATTTGCGCCAAGGAATATAAACTGGATAAAGCGGCTCAAGACGCCTATGCCGTCGAAAGTTATAAACGGGCCTTGGCGGCTATCAAAAATGGCGTGTTCAAAGAGGAGATTGCCCCGGTAGAAATTCCCCAGAAAAAGGGTGTAGCTCTTGTGGTAGATACCGACGAAGAACCCGGCAAAGGCAATATTGAAAAGTTGCCCAGCCTTAATCCAGCCTTTCAAAAAGACGGGACTGTCAGCGCCGGAAATGCCTCTAGCATCAACGATGGCGCTGCTGCCCTGGTACTCATGAGCGAAGAAAAAGCCAAGGTTCTGGGACTGAAACCCTTGGCTCGAATTGTTTCTCAGGCCTCCGCCGCCTTGGCCCCGGAATGGTTTACCACAGCCCCCGCTGCAGCAATGTCTGCGGCTTTAGAAAAAGCCGGTCTGAAAGCCGCGGATATTGATTTGTGGGAAGTGAACGAAGCCTTCTCGGCCGTAGCCCTGGTGAACAATCAAAAAATTGGAATCCCTGCCGACAAGGTAAATGTCAACGGTGGGGCTGTGGCTTTAGGCCATCCCATCGGAGCTTCCGGTGCCCGAATTTTGACGACGTTGGTTTACGAGATGAAACGTCGTGGCTCTAAACGTGGACTTGCCTCGCTTTGCATCGGTGGTGGAGAAGCGGTGGCATTAATTATTGAGGCCTTATGAAAAAAACGGGAATCCTTCTGATTTTCTTGATGCTTTTTTCTTCTTTCCTTTTTGCTGAAGAGCTTTCTCCTGAGAAAGAGAAACGCCCGTGTTTTTCTCCGGACCAGATTCCCAAGGTGACTATTGAGGGAATCAAATACACGGTGCTGGATGAGGCCTTCGAAAAAATCACTCAAGATGACAGGGGTCGTGTATTTGAAAATTATATCGGTGGAAATCTTTATGCCATTGACTTGCTAACGAATTGGCCGAAGTGGAAAGTAAATGTTTATAAAGAAACAGGCGTGGCACCTCTGCAGTATAAGGTAAAAACGGGAAGTCAGACCATAGAACCATTATTGGAAAGTGCCTGTCTTGTTAAAGTGGAGTTTCAGGACAAAAAAGTAGTGGTCACTAATCGTCGCGGAGAAAAGTTTGAGGTGAATCTAAAAGACAAGAGTGTGAAGTTGCTGGGGGAGAAGAAGCCCCAAGTGATTTACGAATAACATTAATTAAAGGAGAAAAACATGTCTGTGCAAAAAATAGGAATTGTCGGTGTAGGTCAGATGGGTTCTGGAATTGTTCACATTGCCGCCATGGCGGGTTTTGATATCGTGGCGATGGATCAATCGGGTGACCACAATATTAAGGCGCAGTCTACAATCAAAAAACAATTTTTGAAAGGGGTTGAAAAGGGAAAGTTAACTGCGGATGTCGCTGCTGCTGCAGAAGGTAAAGTCAAATGGACCGAGTCGCTGAAAGATTTTTCTTCTTGCGATCTCATCATCGAAGCCATCATTGAAAATCCAAAAATTAAAGAAGATTTATTCAAGGCCTTGGATCAAGTTTGCGAAGCCAAAACTATTTTGGCTACCAATACCTCGTCCATTTCTATCACAGGTCTTGCTGCCGTGACCAAGCGTCCTCAACAGGTGATCGGAATGCACTTCTTTAATCCTGTCCCTGTCATGAAACTTCTGGAAGTGATTCGCGCGGTGCAAACCGATGACGCGACTTATCAGGCTTGTGTCGCGGCGGGGACAAAAATGGGTAAAACCGTGGTCACCGCAAAAGACTCCGCTGCCTTTATTGTCAACCGAACTTTGCTGCCTTTCCTGAACGAAGCCATCTTCACTTTATACGAGGGAGTGGGAAGCGCCGAAGATATCGATAAAGCCGTAAAGCTGGGTTTGAATCATCCCATGGGTCCCCTGGAACTTTGCGATTTTGTGGGATTGGACACGCTGCTTGCCGTCCTCGATGTCATGTCGAAAGAATTTGGGGATCCCAAATACCGTGCCTGTCCTTTGCTGCGCAAATACGTGGAAGCAGGTTGGTATGGGCGTAAGGCGGGGCGTGGATTTTATAAATACTAAATTAGTTATCAGTTACCAGTTATTAGTTATCAGTTTGTTCTGTTAACTAGTAACTGTTCACTAGTAACTCAAAGAAATATGGAATTCAAAAATCTTCTTGTCGAAAATAATCAAGGAATCGTCACCCTAAAAATCAATCGCCCTCAGGCGATGAATGCCCTTAATCCCGAGGTGCTTTCAGAGTTGGCCGTCTTTGCCCATGAGGTGAACAAAAAGGATGAAATCAAAGCCGTCATTATTACAGGGGCTGGAGAAAAAGCCTTTGTAGCGGGGGCGGATATTGCCGCCATGAAAGACATGACGACTCTGCAGGCAAAAGCATTTTGTGATTTGGGTCACTGTGTGATGAAGCAAATCGAGACTGCCCACAAGCCTATTGTGGCTGCGGTGAATGGGTTTTGTCTGGGGGGTGGTTTAGAACTCGCCCTGTCTTGTGATTTTATTTACGCCTCTGAAAATGCAAAACTGGGTCTGCCCGAAGTGAATCTGGGAATTTTTCCTGGCTTTGGAGGGACACAAAGACTGCCTCGCCTCATTGGGAAAAACCGAGCCAAAGAAATGATCTTCACCGCCAGAATGCTGTCCGCGGCTGAGGCCTATGAATGGGGCATCATCAATAAAGTGACACCCGCTGCAGATTTGATGAGTGCCGTACAAGCAACCGTGCAAGAGATGATCAAGAAGGGGCCACTGGCGATTCAACTGGCCAAACAATCCATCAATCAAGGAAGCGATCTGGATATCAACAGCGGTCTGGCGATTGAGAAGGCCATCTTTCCTACCGTGTTCTCCACGGAAGATAAAAAAGAAGGAATCACGGCCTTTCTCGAAAAACGTAAAGCAGAATTTAAAGGGAAGTAATCATTATGAATCTCAATCTCAGCGACGAACAAAAAATGGTCCAGGATCTGGCACGCAATTTTGCCAAAAAAGAAGTGGCACCTATTGCGGCTGAACTGGATGAAAAAAGAGAATTTCCTTCTCGCCTGCTTCCGCAGATGGCCGAATTGGGCTTGCTCGGGATGATGGTCCCTACAGAATGGGGTGGGGCTGGACTCGACACTCTTTCTTACGTGCTGGCCCTGGAAGAAATTTCAGCGGCTTGTGCTTCCACCGGCGTCACCATGTCGGTCAACAATTCCCTCTATTGTGGGCCTGTTTTAAAATTTGCTACTGCTGCACAAAAAGAACGCTATCTGACGCCTTTTGCCAGTGGTCAAAAGTTGGGGGCTTATGCCTTGTCGGAACCAGGGAGTGGATCGGATGCCGCCAATCAACAAACTCTGGCAGTCAAAAAAGGCAATCAATACATTTTAAATGGGCGCAAAAATTTTATCACCAATGGCCCTCATGCGGATGCCCTGGTGGTGTATGCGATGACCGACAAAGCAAAGGGGTCCAAAGGAATTTCTGCTTTCCTCGTCGAGAAAAATTTTCCGGGTTTTGCCGTGGGAAAGGTGGAAAAAAAATTGGGAATTTGCGCCTCTTCCACTTCGGAGATTGTGCTCGATCATTGTGAAGTCCCTGCAGCTAATCTGCTGGGTGAAGAAGGCAAAGGTTTTACGATTGCCATGAATACGCTGGATGCCGGTCGTATTGGCATTGCCACTCAGGCGCTAGGCATTGCCCGTGCAGCCTTTGAGGCCGCCAGAAAATATTCAACCGAACGTGAGGCCTTTGGAAAAAAGATTTACGAGTTTGGCGATATTCAAAATTATCTGGCCAACATGGCCACCCAAATTGATGCCGCCCGCTTGCTGGTTCACCGCGCGGCCTGGATGAAAGATCAAGGCCTGCCTCACGGCAAAGAGGCCTCTATGGCAAAACTCTTTGCCTCTGAAACTGCGATGTATGTCACCAATAAAGCCATTCAAGTGCATGGGGGCTATGGTTACTGTAAAGAGTACCCTGTGGAACGTCATTATCGCGATGCAAAAATCACCGAAATTTACGAAGGCACTTCCGAAATTCAGCGTTTGGTGATTTGTCGAAATGTGATTAAGGAAATTTTATAACATATGAATTTTACCCTTTCCTCCGAACAACTTCAGATCCAACAAATGGCGCGCGATTTTGCACAAAAGGAATTGGCCCCACAGGCTGCACGCCTGGATGAGCTTTCCGAATTTCCCAGCCAAAATATTCGCAAATTGGCGGAATTGGGATTCATGGGAATGATGATTCCACCCGAATGGGGTGGGGCAGGCTTTGATGCTCTTTCTTATGTGCTGGCCCTTGAGGAAATAGCCGTGGGCTGCGCTTCAACGGCTGGAACGCTTTCGGTGCACAATTCTCTCTTCAATCATTTGTTGTTTACTTACGGGAATGATTCTCAAAAAGAAAGCTATCTTCGACCTTTTGCAGAAGGCAAAAAGCTTGGGGCCTATGCGCTCACTGAGCCTTCTACCGGTTCCGATGCGGCAGCCATTCAATGCCGTGCCATCAAAAAAGGATCTTCTTATTTTATTACGGGGCGCAAAATCTTTATCACCAGTGGTCCTCAGGCGGATGCCATGGTGTTGTACGCGCTGACGGATGCCAGCAAAAAAACAAAAGGCATTACGGCGTTCATCGTCGATAAAAATTTCAAAGGATTTTCAATTGGAAAAATTGAAAAAAAATTGGGGCTCTGTGCCTCTTCCACTTCAGAAATTGTTTTAGAAGATTGTGAAGTGCCTGAAGAAAATATTTTAGGCAGGGAAGGGGAAGGGTTTAAAATTGCCATGGCCTCGCTGGACCGTGGCCGCATCGGGATTGCAACTCAGGCGCTGGGCATTGCCCGAGCTGCGTTTGAGGCTGCTCGCAAATATGCGAATGAACGCGAAGCCTTTGGAAAAAAGATTTACGAATTTGGATCGATTCAAAATTATCTGGCTGACATGGCCGTAAAAATAAAAGCCTCCCGTTTGATGATTCACGAAGCGGCCTGGAAGATGAGTGAAAAAATGCCTTTCGCCCAAGAGGCCTCCATGGCGAAACTCCATGCCTCAGAAGCAGCCATGTGGGTTGCAACCAAGGCGGTACAGGTATTTGGGGGCTATGGTTATATGAAAGATTATCCAGTCGAGCGTTATTTCCGCGAGGCAAAAGTGACGGAAATTTATGAGGGGACCTCCGAGATTCAACGTCTGGTGATTTGTCGGAATTTGATGAGAGAAATTCAATAAATTTGAATCCATGAAGCCCAAAGACTTCGTCCATCTCCATGTCCACTCCCAGTACAGTCTCCTCCATGGGGCTATCCTCGTTGAAAAGTTAATCAAACAAGTAAAAGATTTTGGCCTCTCTGCTATTGCGCTCACCGATCACGCCAATCTATTTGGGGCGGTCGAATTTTATGAAAAAGCCAAAAAAGAGGGGATTCATCCTATTTTAGGTTGTGAAATTTATTGTATTACCAAGGGTTCTCGTTTGGAACGCGTCAAAACCCGCGACGATCAACTGGCTCATCTTTTACTCCTAGTGCAAAATGCCGAGGGCTATAAAAATTTATCTCGTCTTTTGGCCTCGGCCTACAACGAAGGTTTTTACTATAAACCTCGTCTCGATAAAGAGATCTTAAAAGAAATGTCCGCGGGACTCATTGCGCTTTCCTGCTGCAGCAAAGGGGAAATTCCTCGTCGAATTATTGAAGGGAAGGTTGAGGCTGCTTTTGATGCCGCAAAAAAATTGTCTGAAATTTTTCCGGATCGCTTTTATCTTGAATTGCAAGATCATGGCTTGTCCCATGAAACACTGGTGAATCATCAGTTTGTTGAGTTTTCTAAACAATTGAATATTCCTTTGGTGGTCACCAACAATGCGCATTATTTGTACCGGGAAAATCGTGAAGCACACGAAGCACTGCTCTGTATTCAATCGGGCAATAAACTTAGCGATGAAGATAGGCCTTCTTACGACGGTGAAGAATATTATCTGAAAAGCGGCGAAGAAATGTGTGAGCTGTTTAAAGATTTTCCGGAGGCCTTGGAAAATACCAGAAAAATTGCAGACTCTTGTGTCTTTGATTTTGATTTCAAGACTTATTATTTTCCAAAATTTATTCCGCCTGAAAATAGAACGGTAGATGACTTCTTTCAAGAGTGCGTCTGGTATGGTTTTGATGAGCGCTGGCTTCTGATTGAAAAATTTTATGAGCATTTGGGAAAGAATTCAGAAGAAAGAAGTCAGAAAAAAGAAGAATATAAAGCGCGCATTGAATTTGAACTCAAAACCATTTTGAGTATGGGTTTTTCGAGTTATTTTCTCATCGTTTCCGATTTTATCACCTATGCAAAATCGCAAGGTATTCCCGTAGGCCCAGGACGCGGATCTGCTGCGGGTTCACTGGTGGCTTTTTGTTTGAAGATTACGGATATTGATCCCCTTCCTTATTTTTTGCTCTTTGAGCGCTTCTTGAATCCGGAACGCATCAGCATGCCGGATATGGATATCGATTTTTGCATGAATCGGCGTGACGAAGTGATCGCTTACGTGAATCAAAAATATGGAAATGTGTCACAGATTATTACCTTTGGAAAGATGAAGGCCAAGGCAGTGATTCGTGATGTAGGGCGTGTGCTGGACTTTGCCTATGCCGATGTCGACAAGATTGCCAAACTCATTCCCAATGCCCTGAACATGACCCTGGAAGAGGCCATGAAGACCGAGCCCCGCATTCGTGAATTGGAGATGGCGGACCCAAAAGTAAAAAAACTCCTCTCCATTGCCAAATCCCTGGAAGGCCTGAATCGTCATGCTTCTACGCATGCGGCCGGGGTGGTGATCTCCGATCGTCCTTTGACAGAATTTCTACCCCTCTATCGGGGAAGCAACGAAGAAGTGGTGACGCAGTTCGATATGAAGGCCGTTGAAAAAATTGGCTTAGTGAAATTTGATTTTTTGGGGCTTAAAACTCTAACCGTGATTGAAAACACCCTCAAGATTATCAAGCGCACCCGAGGGTTGGCAATCCGCTTGATTGAAATTTCACTCGATGACGAGGCCGTCTACCAGACTTTAACCAAAGGGGATTGTCTGGGGATCTTCCAACTCGAATCGTCGGGCATGCGCGATTTGATTGTAAAACTCAAACCCAGCTGCTTCGAAGACTTGATTGCCCTGGTGGCCCTCTATCGCCCGGGGCCTCTGGGTTCAGGAATGGTGGATGATTTCATCAATCGAAAACACGGAAGGACAAACATTGTCTATGATTTGCCCGAACTGGAGTCTATCCTGAAAGATACTTATGGGGTTATTGTTTATCAGGAACAGGTAATGCAGATTGCATCAGCGTTGGCAGGTTTTACGTTGGGGGATGCAGACTTGCTGCGTCGTGCGATGGGTAAGAAAAAGCCGGAAGAAATGGCCAAACAAAGAGAACGATTTATTAAAGGGGCGAAAGAAAGAAATATCAACATCCAGAAAGCAGAAAAGATTTTTGATTTGATGGCGATGTTTGCGGAGTATGGTTTTAACAAATCACACAGTGCAGCTTATGCCCTCATCTCTTATCAGACAGCCTATCTGAAAACCCATTTTTGCGCGGAGTATCTGGCCAGCGTGCTCACTTTTGAAATCGGGGATACCGATAAGGTGCTCACCTATATCAATGACCTAGAAAAGCACAATATTGCAGTGTTGCCGCCGGATATCAATGAATCGTATCGTTATTTTTCGGTGCTTTCTGATAAGGAAATCCGCTTTGGTTTGGCGGCCACAAAAAACGTGGGAGATGCTGCCATAGAAAGCATTTTGGAGGCGCGGAAAGAAAAGATCCGTTTTGAAAATTTTTTTGATTTTTGCGAATCGGTAGATCTGCGTAAAGTAAATCGTAAAGTGATTGAGTCGCTCATTAAATGCGGGGCTTTTGATAGTTTGAGTGACAGCCTGGCATTGGGTCGCTCGACGATGATGGAAGTGCTGGATTCGGCCATCGAATATGGTGCCGCCAGACAGCGGGATTTGGAAAAAGGTCAGAGTTCTCTTTTTGATGTGGCGGGAGAAAAATCGAAAATGCCGCCCTTGCCAAAGGTGCTGCCCTGGAATGAAGAACAAAAACTGAAATTTGAAAAAGAGGCCATGGGTTTTTATGTGACCGGACATCCTCTAAAAAGCTTTGCCACGCTCATTGCCAAACTGACTCCCTATGACACAAAAAATTTGAGGGAAATTACAGAAAAAAAAGAAGTTTTAATGGCCGGAGTGGTGACAGGTTTAAAGGAGATCTTCACCAAAAAGGGTGATCGCATGGCCTTTGCCACCCTGGAAGATTTAAAAGGCTCTGTGGAAGTGGTGGTTTTTTCGGATGTCTACAACCTGGCGCAAACCCTGCTTAAATCGGATGATCCACTGCTCATCCAAGGCACTGCAGAACCCAGCGAAGAAGCGCCAAAAGTTTTGGCCACCCGTATTCTTTCCCTAAAGAACTATGCCGGTATTTCACAGGTATTGCATATTGAAATGGATGCCATTTATCTGACAGAAAATAAGTTAAAAGATTTTCGCTTCCTGCTTTCGAAATCTCCTGGCAACTGTCCGGTATATCTGCATTTGCTTACTGCGAGCGGTAAAACCAGTTTAAAGCTTCCCACCGAGTTGGATGTCGCCTGGAGTAATAACCTGGAAACCGACTTGCAGGTTTTATTAGGACAAAAGGCGAAAATAGCCCTTCAAAGTGTGGGGAAGTTGCAGTAGAATTATCACGAGAGGGGGGGACTATTGAAAGCCTATCCATCCTACCAAAAAAATAAAAATGCCGAAAAAGTACTGCTCATTGGAGTTCGCCTCCCAGGATATGCCCGTAAAGAAGCCGAAGAATCTTTAGAAGAATTGGAACAACTTGCCATTACCGCCGGTGCCGCGGTCCAGGGCGCCCTGTCTCAGGAAATCCATCGTATTGATCCTGCCTATTTTGTGGGGAGTGGCAAGGTGGAAGAAATAGCCGCGAAGGCCAAAGAACTGAAATGTGTCACCGTGTTGTTTGATGAAGACCTGTCCCCCTCGCAAAATAGAAATTTGGAAGAAGCCATCAAAATTAAAGTGGTGGATCGCACCGGTTTAATTTTGGATATTTTTGCTCAGCGCGCCAAAAGTAGAGAAGGAAAATTACAGGTGGAGCTGGCCCAGGATTTATACTTGCAATCGCGATTGGTCGGACAGTGGGGGCATCTTTCGAGGCAGACCGGAGGCATTGGAACTCGTGGTCCGGGCGAAACTCAGCTGGAAGTAGATCGCCGTCTGGTGAAAGACAAGATTACCCGTATTAAGCGCGAGTTGCAACGTGTGGCCTCTGCGCGCGAGATCCATCGTTCACGGCGATCTGAGGTCCCCATCCCAACAGTATCGCTGGTGGGTTACACGAATTCAGGAAAATCCACGCTCATGAATGCGTTGACTCAGGCGGGAGTGCTGATGGAAGACAAACTGTTTGCGACTTTGGATCCTACCGTTCGACGTTTGAAGTTGCCCAGCGGCCGTGAGGTGCTCCTTTCAGACACGGTCGGATTTATTCGTAAACTTCCTCATGCCCTGGTGGAATCTTTTAAGGCCACTTTTGAAGAAATTCAGGGGGCAGACTTGCTGATCCATCTGATGGATATTTCACATCCTTCCCGGCAATTGCAGAAAACCAAGGTCTTGGAGGTTTTAAAAGATCTAAAACTGGATCAGAAAGCCATCCTTGAAGTGTATAACAAGATTGATCTCATGGGTTATGGCCTCGAATTAAACAAGAACGACATTGGTGTTTCGGCCTTACGCCAAGAGGGTTTGGATAAATTGCTCCACAAACTGGATCAGTTGTTGTCGAAAGGTTTCAAGTCCCTCACTTTAAAAATTCCTCATCAGGAAGGGGGCTTACTTTCCTTTTTACATCGCTACGGGCGCATCCTGAAAAAAGAATATCAAGACGATGGGGTTTTCATGGAAGTGGAGGTGTTTCAAAAATTTGTAAAAGGCTTGGCAAAATTTAAAGTGAAAAAGCAGAAAGGGGATCCGAAGATCTCCCTTTGTGCGTAGTCTATAAAAAAACCCCGATTTCTCGGGGTTTTTTTATACAGCAATTTGTCATTCTAACTAGCTATCCGATCTCATGGTGCTCGC